>PRDV01000006.1 GCA_003174035.1 Candidatus Babelota bacterium | reverse complement strand
TATATGTATAAAATTCTTGATGAATATTTCGATGATGAAGATAGCCAAACCGACCATGTTTCTTTAGAGGCTCAAGCTGCCAAGCATAAACCTACAGTAAATGAAGTTGCGCCTTTGCAGGAAGAATTATATTACACTTTTAAGGATATAGAGCTTTTGCAACAAGCTTTTTGGCATCCGAGTGTTAAGGGACTCCTTTTTAATACATTAGATTTTTTAGGGATTCGTGTTTTGGGATTGTTTCTTGCACAAAACGTTTTTAATGGTTCGTGCTATGCTGATCCTGGGGAACTTACCCATCATTTCATAAACCTTGTTTCACCTGATAATTTAGAAAGAGTTTTTTATACATGGCATCTGGATGCCTATCTTTCTAGCCAATATGGGAAGACAATAGCTATCAATCGATTGGCAAAACTTATTTGCCATGATACGAGTCCTGTTAATCTCCGAGAATATATACCAAAAAGAGTGGCTGCCTCGGTGGTCAGAGCTCTTGTCGCTGCTATCTATCTCGACAGTAACTGGGATACAGCGAGTACGGTAGCTGATGCTCTCTTTTTTTCTAATCCCCGCTTCTATAAATCCGTGATGGGGTCGATAAGAAGTTTGGCTATCTCGGATGACAATACAGAAAACGCTGAGAAAAAATCTGCTCGCTACTATAGGGCTTAGCCAGACATTACCTGCTGATCGGAAATTTTTTAACCCTGGCCGCTATACTATGGGTGTAAATACCTGGCAATCTATATGCAACTAAAAGTGTTTTGCCTCTGGGTCATAGTCTCTTCCCCATATGGCAATGGTTGCACGACTTTTTCTTGCAGTTTCATCTGCTGTTTTGCTTTCTTTATTATCTTGATTTCTTTCATGCTCTTTTTTTTGAGTTGCAATAAGCTCTTTAATCGCCTGCAATTTTTTGAATACATCAGACCCAATGAGCTCGTAACTTGGGTTTTTTGGCCACGTTAAAAAAGCGGTCTCCAATCTATCTTTCACTTTTTGTAATTGATCAGTAAGCACTCGTATATCATGAATGCTATCACCGAAGAAACGGCTGTCAGATGGGATAAGAGAATGCGGTAATTTATCTCCTAATTGATTTAAATAGTGCATACCCGTCGCTAAATCAATAAGGTTAAGATATTTAATAGTGGGCTGTATCTCGATGATATCGAGATCACTAAAAATGAAATCTATACGATCTGCTGAATACAGCTTAATGAATTCTGCGAAGCTTTTTGGATGTATAATTACACCCATGAGCTGACAGAAATTGAGCACAAGAAACCCTCTATGAAGAGTTCTATCAATATTGGTTTCATCTACGCAAAATTTCTCCTTTATAAGGTCCCTGAAAGAATTATCAAAAGACGCTCTACAAATTTCATTAAGCGTTTTAACAAATAAGAGATAGGTTTGCGGTGCCTTGTGCGTATTGAGGCGCATTTCATTTCTTATTTTATTTTTGAGACACCTCAGAACCATTATGTTCATGATATAATTTTTTAAGCGATTAAGCATTTTCTTTGAGCAGGCATATTCATTATGAGGGTCAATAAGAAGCTGATAGAGTCGGCCAAGGTGCCTGAGATTTATCCCATGTTTATGAAGGTGAACAATGAGGGCGTTTGGTATGAAATCTCGGCTCGACCAACGAATTGTAAAATAGAGGCTTGTTGGTGTTAGGATTTGATCAATTACTGCATCCTCCTTTGTAAGCTCTTTTGCATAATTTATTAAGGTGGTCTCAAATAAATGCTGCGTTGCTTCCTTGATCAAATGGTTGTAGTGGCCAGCTTGTGGATCAGAGGTTTGAAAGGTGGTAAAC
This sequence comes from Candidatus Babelota bacterium, assembly GCA_003174035.1. Classification (GTDB taxonomy): domain Bacteria; phylum Babelota; class Babeliae; order Babelales; family Babelaceae; genus PRDV01. The sequence continues at coordinate 4,060 of PRDV01000006.1, read as the reverse complement.
GCATCTGAACTGAGTGGAGCAGGGTACATTCGCACAAATTCTGGGCGTAATTTTTCTGAAAACATTCCTTGTTTATGCGTTGGTGCTTCAGGAGGAAATATTCTTGCGGCATCAAGACACATAAATTGGTGTTTATCGCCTACCGAAATTTTATGAACCTCAATATCACCGCAGAGTGCCATTGGCACGTTGGTTACGAGATGCGGCTGCAGATTGAATTTTTTGCCAATTTCTTCCATTTCCTTTTTTACTAACGGCTCTGTTGATACGACCGTCTTTGATCCGTCGGATGATCCATAGACAAGCGAATGAGCATCGATGGGTAAGAGTGCTGTTGCAACAAGTCTGTGGCCATGATAGTCAATAGTTGCCATGAGGGGTACTCGAACTAGTGAACTATGGCTACAGAGGAAATTAGCGCCGAGTAATTCTTGGCGAGCGCTTTTTTCAGCCAGGTAATCATTTGCGTGATCGTTACCGTATAGCCAATTATTTCCAATATTTTTATCTTTTGCCAGCTTAAACAAAATACCCTGAACTATGAATTTTTCCCCGCCGGCTACTCCTCCAAGGCTCACAGGCTTGATGGTTTTTAAAGGTGAAGGAACTGCATATTCTTCTACAATGATTTTTCCATATTTAACAGCATCGTGGATGAAAGAATCACCAAGAATATGCAGCTGTTCCCAATATATTTTTGGTTGATCGAAAGCAGCAGTGCGAATCGCGCTCCATAGTTCATTACTAGCGGTGCTAAAACTGTGAATTTTTCCATCAGTCGTGGTAATCTTGTGATCAGAGAAGCCGGCGCTTATTTCTTGGATATTGTTTATTTCGAGATATTTTTTTGTATAATCCGGACCCGTGGATGTATTGGCATAAATACTTATACAATTATGTTCGAAAACAAGAAAACACCGTTCGATTTTTGAATCAATACGGCGTGCTAAATTGCCTGAGGCTTTTCCAAACTTCGCAGAAGAACTCAGTATATCTAAAAGATCGTGATATGATTTGCAATACTTGTCAGTGGCAGAAATAAGAAGCGGGTTTTTTACCGTGGGTTTTTCTGGTACTATTCTCTCAGGATCTTTTTTTTCTTTTGGTTCTGAAGACGAGTAAGCCAAGGCTGGAACAAAAGCTTCGTCCTTTTTGCCGCCCTCTACTTGTGATGTGTAAGCCACTGCGCGAGCAAGTTCATTTGCCCGCATCAGTGTCGAATAGGTCATGGCAGTTATACCGATGAGAAAAAAGAATTTTTGAACCGGGGTAAAATCGTTGTACGTGATCATGGTTTCTGCTCTATTAATTATGAAGGTATAGGCTGATGATAATTTTTAGTTAGCCAACTGACACTTAGGAGAATAAGCATGCATATGATAAACCCGGGTAAAAGCGGCAAGAACCCAAAATGGAAGTAAGGCCAAAGCATGCCCAATATGCCACCAAAAATCATGGATGCAGCCGCGCCATATTTATTAGCGCTTGGTATATAAAGTGCAGCGATTACCACCGGAGAAAAAGCAAGACCGAGCCCTGACCACGCATAGCTTACCAAATCATTGATTGTGCTTGTGCTATTGTAACTAATAGCGTAAGAAATGAGTGGAAGGGTAATAATGCATGAGCGCACTGTCAGTAGCTCGACTGAGTCGTTCATTGTTTTATGCAAAAGTCGTTTGAAAAAATCCTCTGCTAAAATAGATGAGGTTGCGAGTATCTGAGCGGTCATGACTGACATGGTGGCTGCCAGTACAGCGCAGAGGATGAATCCAGCAAAGAGTGGTGTAAAGAGCACTTTGACCATTTCAATGAAAACCAGTTCTCTATTAGCCAGCGGAGTGGTAAAGAAATAGGTGCCTACAAGGCCAACGCAGGTTGCGGCTATTAGAACAAGCGTTTGCCATGTGATGCCCACATATTTTGCTTTATACATATTTTTAACATCTTTAATCCCCATGAAATTAATCAATATGTGGGGTGAACCAAAATAGCCAAGCCCCCATCCGGTAGAAATCAGTAAAATTTTGCTGATTGTTGCCCAAGAAAAATCTGGAACAAGCGCAGTGAATAAGTTGCTTAAATTCGCATGAGCAAGCAATGAGCTTTTATCGGGTAGATGCTTGAAGGCAACAAAAGGAACCAGCGTAATCATGGCAAGTAAAAAGATACCACGAAACATGTCACTCCATGCTAGTGCTACGAATCCTCCAAGCAGGATGTTGAGTACTACCAGCCCCATACTTATAGCAATTCCTAAATTATACTCTATGCCAAAAGTAGTTTCAAACAATCGCCCGAGGCCAACCAGTTCGGCTCCAATATAAAAAACAATAAAATAGAAGGTGAAAAATACGGTTGCTAAGCGTAATGTGCCAGATGTATCATGAAAATGACGCTCAAAAAAAGACGCGAGCGTGAGACTTTGAGTCCGTTCAGTTGAAGAACGTAAGCGTGGAGCGATAAAATGCCAATTGAGGAACATAAAAATGAGAAGCCCAATAGCAACCCAGGCATTAAAAAGTCCCAGTGCATAGATGAGTCCAGGATAGGCCATAAAAATCCAATCACTCATATCGCTTGCTTGCGTTGAGAGTGCTGTAACCCAATAGTTCATCTGCCTATTGCCTAGCATGAATGAGCTTGTCGTTGTTCGCTTACGCCAAAAGTGAAAGCTCAGGCCAAGGAAGAACGCAAAATATGCTACAAATGCGGTAAGATAGTATATATTCATAAAATTCCGATCAATAGGTTATGACGCATGATACCGTATATTCTGCTTTCCCACGTTGTATCTTTAGTAGCATACACAAACAATGGCTAAAATTAAAGTTTGACTTCTTTACCTTATGCGACTTTGCATGATACACAGAATTTTTTTGTATTGACAAAGGGGCGCTTTTGTCTAATATGTTTTTAGGTTTGTATGCTGACAGACAGCTGTAGAAAAAGCGGCTAATACTCCATAAAAATGAAGGAATGATATGAAGAAATGTTTACTAAAAGGTCTGTTGAGCGTAGGGTTGTTTAACAGTGCACAGGCAATGGAAGTCGCCCTACCCATAGCTCATCTTGCCATGAGTCCAACTATGGCGTTGCAATTAAGCTATTATCTTAGTGGAAGCAATGAGAGAGAAGTTATTGTACCCAGTTTGTTAACACAGGCTGCAATGTTAAATTCCCAATTTCTTATTGCGACTCAGATAGGCAGCGTTCCCCTGATGCGCTCTTTGTTGTCTGAAGGGGCTGACATTAGAGCGCGGGATTCACAGGGGAGAAATGCCCTTCACTTGGTGGCACGCTTTGGTCATGAAAAAGCGGCACAAGAGCTCATTCGGCAGGGGTCCGCTATAAATGCGAAATATAATTTTGATTGGTGGACTTCTTTTGGGGTGACCGCTCTTCATGAAGCAGCTACCTATGGACACGAAGAAATTGTTCGGCTCCTCGTTGAAAAGGGAGCTGATAGTAATGCTCAAGATCATAAGGGTCGTACGGCCCTTCATAAGTCTGTTATTGCGGGCCATACTTCCTGTACTAAAATGTTGGTTAATCAAGGAGCTTCTGTAAATATAGTCGATAATAAAGGGAAAACGCCACTAGGATATGCTGTAGAGCATGAAGATGAAGAAGTCATAGAGCTATTGCTTTCGAGAAAAGCCGTCATGTTTCCTGAGGTAAAAAGTTTTTTCTTGCCCGGAGCATATGCAGGTAGTCTCTCTTCTGCTATAAGCAAGGATGAAGCATTTATTCGGGCTGCTATAAAGGGTAATAAGGCTAAGATGGCACAATTGCTTTCTGAGAACGCAAACATTGATGTTCAGGATGAAGATGGCATGACTGCTCTTCATTGGATTATTCAAAAAAATCATACCTCAGCCTTACCGCTGCTTCTGACAAAAAAACCTAATCTGTTATTGCAAGATAATAAAGGATGGACTGTTCTCCATTTTGCAGCTCAGAATGGTAATACAGCTATTCTTGAGGAACTTTTTAAGCACGGGGCTGGCATAATTGTGAACGATAAGGATCATAGTGGACAAACAGCTCTCGCTATTGC
>PRDV01000038.1 GCA_003174035.1 Candidatus Babelota bacterium | reverse complement strand
TTTTGCTGCAGGCTATGGAGCTTCTCGAGGTGCTTACGGCGCACGCGGAGCGGCTTCTTATGCACGGCCAAGCTATACTCCTTCACGATATGCCGCAGCAGGTGCAATGCGCTCTTCAGCACGGCCTACCTATGCAGCGAGAGCTAATCGTCCATCAACAGGAATTGCAAGACCTGGGTCTCCTACTCGGCCAGTTGCAGATGTAAGAGCTGCAGGATTACGCAGACCAAGTGCGGTTTCAGGATTAACAAGACCAAGCGGAGCTATGCGACCAAGTACAGGAGTGGCTGGAATGCGTCCGGGAATGAGGCCGGGTGGAGCAGTACGTCCAGGAGTTAGACCTGGAGGAGTAGCTCGTCCAGGAGTTGGTAGACCAGGTGGTATTACAGGTGCCGGACAACGAACAGGGCGTGGCTTGAATCCAAATAGCCCACGAAGAATCGATAGCCATCGTACTGCAGCCAAAATTGCGAACCAAAGAAACTTCCTCAATCGAGATTTCCATGGTCATAATTGGAATCACTGGTTCGGGCGTAATTTCCCGTGGTTTATGTCCGTTTTCCCTTTTGCTTATTTTGCTGATTACGGAGAATATCCAGGAATTTATTACGATTATTATGATGAGTATGGTGAATATCCTGAACAAAGTCCGGATTATGACGCTTATATGAGTGGGGAATTACCTGTAGAAGAAATTCCTTATGAAGAAGCTCAAGAGGCAGCTGGAGAGCAAGCTATGCCGGACTTGCAAACCTGCCTGACTGATTGCGGAGGCGCCTGCATGAATGAATGCCGCCAATACTCAGGGCTTTCAGATCAGGAATGCACTGCACAATGTCAGGATAAATGTGGCCAGGCATGTGCGGCTACAGCATAACGAATAATTAACTGTGTACAATGAGCCGCTTGTTGAGTGGTTCATTGTACCCTTCAAAAGTACATAAGGAGAGACTATGTGTCACAAAGATCATGTATTATATTTTCTAGCAGGAGCAGCAGCGTTACATACCATTTCTCATATATGGTTAGCATATAGTGGCTTGTTACCGCTTGTTGCATGGGGCTTTACCGTTACTCCTCAAGCGAATAACATTATTATAGCTGTATCAGCACTTCTTACGCTTGGATTGCTTTACTTAGCAAAATCAGATGGGCGAGGTGCTTGTCATTGCTTTGAAAAAGAAAAGCCACAAGTAACGAAATAAACAAGCAGCCGTGTAATTTCTTTGCTAGGTAACCAGGTACTTCAGACGTGCCTGGTTTTTTATGCGGTTCCTTGCATTGTTGCATAATCAGCACGATTTTATCTAAACTCAAAAAAACGACAAAACTACGGGGGGAGTTACATGCAAAAAAGTATTTTAGGTGCCGCATTATTAATGGTGGGATCGCTCTGCTCAGTGCCACATCAAATTGTTATCATTAGTCATGGGGAAAAGATTGCTAAAACTAACGTAAATCCTTATTTAAATGACCGTGGTATGATTCGCTCAATGCAATTGCCCCAGTATTTTAAAGCGAATTTTCCCGTGCCTGCTGCGATATTTGCACAAGGGACTATGAATGAGGCCAATAGCTTGCGCCCAATTCAAACTATGGCGCAGACTGCGGCTTACTATTCGTATCTTTACCCTAAAGAGGCTGCTCAATTTACGATCATCACTAAATTCTTCGCGACAAAAGTGGATGCATTAGCACAACTTCTTCTCACCAATAAGGATTACGATAACAAAACTATTTTCATCTGCTGGTGTCATGATGAGCTTCAAGAGCTTGCGCAAAAGCTAGGAGTTAAAGATGCTCCTATCTGGCCAGGTGGTGTCTATGGCCAAGTGTGCGTTATTAAGTTTGACCAAAAAACCAACCTGGTGAAATCGTTCAAGATACGAGAACAAACAGTTGTATAACCTGATAATAATGAGTTATTTGCTGCAATACCTGCTAACGATCCTCAGGATTCAGATAATTGAAAAGAAATGCAGCAACGGCTTATTTGACTAAAAATTTTCATATTGTATAATGATCTATATGCTGTAAGAATTCAATTTGACTATTGAAAGATGCGGCAATCAATTTTTAAGGTATAGATCGTAGTTCTAAGGAGAAGGAATATGAAAATCATTTTATCTTTAATTCTTCTGTTTAGTGGTTATATTAGTGCGATGGAATCGGATGAATCGATTGCAAAAAAGGCTTTGAGCGTGGAAATCAGTGCTGTAAAAGAAGGGGAATCGAAGGAAGTGGCTGCAATGTGCGACCAATCGTTTGCGCAGGTTGAGAAGGGCAATTATGACAAAGCACTTAGCATAGCTACTCAGGGGTTGGAAGCATATCCTACAGATTTTGATATGCAAACATATTTTGCCATGATCTTAGGAGATTCTGCAGGTAACTTTTCAATCGATCTCAAGGAAAAAATGGAAAAAAGATCAAAGGAGATGTTTGAAGCTTTGGTACTTGTGATTGATAAGAAAGATAGACGAACATATTATTGGTTTTTAAATGAGTATTGCTACCGATGTAGTAATTATAAAAGGCAATATGAATTAGGAGTTCAAAGGGTCAACGAATTTTGGGGAACAAAAAATTGGAATTCTTCAGGTTACTATAGTCAAGGTGTTGGAGCTGCTAACTACGCACGCGAACTCTTATTTAAGGGTGAAAAAGAACTTGCCCGAGACTATGCGCAAAAAGCAGTGATTGCTTGGGCTCAATATTTTACCTTAAAAAATACGTATTATAATGCGTATGTGCATTACGCTATAGCTCTCGCCATTTTAGGGTCTAAAGATGAAGCTGAGAAAGCCTTAAAAAGAGGTACTGAGATTATCCAGAAAGATCACAGGGAATTTCAAGAAGTTCGAGAATTCATGAGCAAAGCAAGTGAATTAGGACTTATATAACGGAGTGATGCTAAAATATTCAAGCCGAGCCCTTGGGAAAGATCGAGGGATCAGTCATCAATTTTTTATGTAGTTTTAAGGAAAAAATATGAAAATCATTTTAGCTTTGATTCTTTTCTTAAGTGGTTATATTGGCGCTATGGAATCAGATGAAGCAATTGCAAAAAGGGCTCTGGGCATAGAACTCAGCAATGTAAAAGAAGGAGAATCAAAAGAGGCTAAAGCATTTAACTCCCAAGCATCCGATCAGATAAAGAAAGGCAATTATGAAAAAGCACTGAGAATAATAACCCAGGGGTTAGAAACATATCCAACAAATTTTGATGTGCAAGTATATTTTGCCACGGTACTAGGTGATTCTGCGGGCGAATTTCCATTCATCTTAAGGAAAAAATGGTACAAAGATCGAAGGAGATCTTTGAAAGGTTAGTGCTAACAATTGAAACTCAAGATAGACGGACATATTATTGGTTTTTAAATGAGTATTGCTATCGCCTCGGTGATTATAAACGGCAATATGAATTAGGCGTTCAAAGGACCAACGAATTTTGGGGAACAATAAACTGGAATTTGTGGGTATACTATTGTCAGGGTGTTGGGGCTGCAAATTATGCAAGGGAACTCTTATTCAAGGGCGAAAAAGAACTTGCTCAAAGCTATGCTCGAAAAGCAGTTATTGCATGGGCTCAATATTTTACTTATCCAAATGATTTTTATAATGCTTATGTTCACTATGCCACCGCTCTCGCCATTTTAGGGTCTAAAGATGAAGCGGAGAAAGCCTTAAAAAGAGGTGCCGAAATTATTCAGAAAGATCACAGGGAATTTCAGGAAGTTCGCGAATTCATGAGTAAAGCAGGTGAATCAGGTCTTATATGATAGAAATAAGTACCAGAAATTGTCTTCTCAAAGTTTTGGGTTGCTTGGTAACCTTACGGGTTGTTCAAAGCCCTTTCTCTAACGATCTTCGGGATTTAGGTAATTAAACAGAAATGCGGCAACGGCTCCTCCAAGAAATTGTGCTGCTAGGTACAGTGGCACATTCTGTAAAGAAAGGAGTCCTAGGCTAGCAATCCCTAGAGTGACTGCGGGATTGAATGCAGCTCCAGAAATACTGCCAACAGCAAATGCTCCTGCAAGTACCGTAAAGCCTATAGCTAATCCATAAAAGGAATTATGGACATTGGACCTGGCAGTAGCAACATTCAAAATGACGAAAACGAGCGCAAAGGTAAATAAGAACTCAACAAGGAAAGTTGGCCCAGCAGCTAAGCGCGCTGGATCCAAAGGATTGGCTGGTTTGAGGTATTTTACTACTGCAGCTGCCGAGAGAGCTCCTACTATTTGTGCAAGCATATAAGGGATAACATGGGGTGTGCTCACGCGGCCTCTCAGCCAGATACCCAAGGTAGCTGCTGGATTGTAATGTGCGCCAGAAATATGGGCTCCAGCATAAATCATGGTCATAAGAATGGAACCGATCGCAAGTGGGGCTATAATGCCCTGTGGAGTGCCAATGACTGTGCACCCAATCGTTAATACAAGAAAAAAAGTTCCGATGGCTTCAACAACATATCTCTTCATAGAACTGCTCCTTTATGGCTTGTGTAGTAACTTTAGTACTTTGCCATATTTTCGAGCGGAAATCTAGCACTCGTCATTATCTATACCCCAAAGAAAAATTGTTAAGGATAGAAATTTGTCTAAATAATAGCACCTATGTTGTGGTTAATACTCTAACATAGGTGCCGGATTTTGTTGGGTTACATGTTTTACGCTTGAAAATGCTCTTTAAGAAATCCAATATGATCGGGGAACATCATGGTTCCTAACCCTATGATCATAGGCAGATGATTACGTATTCGAGATAAAGCTTCTGTATTGCTTAGAATTAAGCTGGCTATCTCTCTTCTGTCTGAGCCAAGAGCAAAAAAGATTGCCTCGGCACCACGATCGATTATTTGCTGCGTCATAGAACTAACCTTCTCCATATTCCCATTAGAGCAGGCATTCAGAAAATCAAGCTCTGAGGCAGTAAAATAATTTTCTTCTTCTAAAGCATTTTCAAGTTTATCATAACCTGGTAGGCCATATTCTCTTAAGCCAGTTAGCCACCAGCAGAGCATCAAATGATGAGGAAATTCCATTTTTCTTATTAGAGCCTTGAGAATTCCTTGATCGGCACCACACATAAGGGCATTGACCATAAGTAGCTGTCGAAATGCAAACACCCACATAGATTTTCCTAGATCATTCTGATCAAGTCGGCAGATATCCATCGTATCGATAATCATAGCTGCGCAAGAAAAATTTTTGGTGACACATGCTTGCAAGCAGGCTACATCAAGAAGAACCCCGTTAAAATTGTTTTGTCTAAAAAGATCTTCCATTTCATCGGGATCTGCTTTTGAAGCATATTCCAACAATTTTCGCTCATCGCAGGTTAAGGCGATCCTTTTCTTTATCTCTTCTAGTAGTACTGAGGAACTATTTGATGGTCCGAGCGCTTTCACAACTGCTTCATAGGAAAGAGAATTGTCTTCGGTGTTTTTGTTGTTTCGAAGTGATTCACATAAAGAAGCAATCTTAGCAGCGATATCTGGAATTCGCTTGCTAAGTTTGCTGGTAATGAAGTCAACAATGTGGTTGTTATCCGGATAAAAATGGAGTATTGCTTTTATCGCGCCAGCACAATATTCAGTAAATGAATCCTTTGAGACAAACCCGCTCATGAATTTTAACATCGCAATTGTGTCGCAGAGATGCATACATTTTTGAACGTTACTTAGTACGTTATTACTTAGAAGCGCTTTCAGAAGATGTACTTCACCGGTACTTTGTTGATCCTGTGCAAGTATAGTGATCAGAAATTCCTTTAGATCAGTGAATTGCTCTGAGGAGAAATCCTCTGGTTGCTGACAAACATTAAAAAATTCTTGTAAAAAGGATACGTTATGTGATTCTTCATAAAATGACCTATTAACTTTGCGCAAACCTATCAAATTTTTAAGAGCAGATTGAAGAGTGCTTGGTTCTCCCGCTAAGCCTATGAAGCGCAGTATTTCAAAAGGAAAGATAGACTCTTCGCATAGAATGGACGGTTGTGCTTGATGAGCCTTAAGGGTTAAATACCATAAATCGGGATCCATACTCATAATAGGGGCAAAAGCAAAGAGCGATAACAATACAATCTTTTTCATGACAAAATCCTTTTAAATCTGTTTATTTTATTGATTATATTTATATTAACAGGTAGGAAAAGTTTGTCAACTGTCAATTGTTAGAGTAAAGTGACGGCAGGATCAGGCCGAGCGTTTTTTCTTGATTTTGGTTTTGAGGATGACTTCAATGATTTGTTCTTTACGCGTGAGAATAAGATCGATGAGCTTCTCAGTACGATTTCTATTCACTTTAAGTAACTCGTGCCAAACTAATTCAAGCTTAGGTCGGTCAACTACTTTGAGCTTTTCCAGCGTAGATGCATACATAGTAGTGATTTTGTTTTTGGTGGTATGAATGAGGCTACGCACTCCCGCATTATCAATCAGAGCAAGATAGTATTTGCCTTTGTGCTTAGCAAGTATCTGGTTACCTGCATGGATATCCCATCTACACATCAAATAATTAAAAAGTTGTTCATGGCTTATTGTTTTTTCATCGAGCTTACTTCTATAGTCTTGATGCGATCGCATAAGATCAATTGATGATTCAACGTAGAATTGTAAGCTCCCCCGTACGCCTTTGATCTCACGCATGACTGTAGGAGGTACTATCCGCATGCCCAATGCTTTTGCCATATTATAAGCTGCAATTTCCCCATAGCAGGCTCCTGGTTTTTTGAAAACTGCTTTAAGTCCGCTTTCGAGTATTGCTAATTGGATCGGGTGAGTACCACTCGGAATTTTTCCTGACTTTTTTAAAAATGTATGCATATCAATTATTTCAACGATGCGCTCATGTTTTAGCCTGTGTTCAATTTCCTCAAAATCAAGGCGGTTATCCCAGAGAGGCTGCGCAGCAAGCAGGCTTAATGAGCCTAGAAGAGCAATGATGAGCATGTGAATATTCATAATAATCCCCCCTTGAGAGCGAAAGGTAACTCGCTTACTCATTTATATTATATTCAAATGTAAAATATAAATGCAATAATTCAAGAGAGATCTGGTAGGCGTGAAAAGAAAAAACGTGAATCTAGCGCACAAAAAAGGGGCCATGCGGCCCCTCGTGAATACTAATTTTCGACGAATTTTAAATGCCTAAGGAATCGTTATTGTAAGCATACTAAAAATCTTGGCAGCGAGCAAACCCGCGTTTTATGGGGACTGCTTCCCGGGTGGTTGAGGCTTAGATTATCACAAACTCATTTTGGAAGGATTTTGTAAAAATGATAGTTCAATCATCAAAAATACTGTAAAAATGATGTTTGCGATATCATTTCTACTTTTTAAATCGGGAAATTATCTTCGATATTGCCTCAAATATTACCTCTAAATCATAATAACTCATAAAATTAAAAAGAAACAATCAAGATTTATTTTTAAAAGTTGAAAGTCTAGATTTGCTGACCCACACGCAAATTTGCTTCTTAAAGTAAAAAATGATATCGCAAACATCAAAAATTCTGCAAAAATGATGTTTTCACTATCAAAAATTAATTTGTTCTGCTAGAATGAGTATATTCTTTCTAAGAATGACTGTTGATATTCTGTTCCTTGTATAGCAGCATTTTGCATCAGCTGCATATCAAATCGAACCAATTCCTGACTCAATGCTTCGATGGGAGCATAACGCCTTAACCGATTAACCCAGGTCATGATGTTTGCAATTCTGCTTTCAAGTGAAGGAGGCAGCCAGCTATCTACTCTGGTTCTATTATTAAAACGAGGCGCGCGATAGCGAGTTTTACGTGACCGCCTATTTCTACGTAGTGAAGAACGTGCAGTCAGCAGACCATGAATATGATGTCCCCTATGATGAAGCTCAGCAGCAAAAAATACTTTGCCAGTTTTATCATCAATAAGAGCAAGTCCAGTTACTCTGCTACCTGGATCAATTTT
>PRDV01000012.1 GCA_003174035.1 Candidatus Babelota bacterium | reverse complement strand
TGAGGTTCAACGCTATAAGGTGACCATTGCAGGTGAGAGTTATTTTCTAGTAAGCGATGAACCAGAAGAACGAGTAAAGGCTGTAGCTTTCTATGTTGATACACAAATGCGGTCCATAGCACAGTTAGGGCACAGTGATGATCCCAAAAGGCTTGCAGTGCTTGTCGCATTGCAATGTGCGAGTAAGATGACCGCAGCGCATGAGCTTCTTGAGCAGTATAAAATGCGTTCGGAGCACTTGACAGATGTCATTTCGCAAGAAATAGGGGCATCTTTTACTCTTAAGGAATAGAATAGGAATGAACAATGGTAGCATCATTAGCAACAATCCTTCTTGCTACGATTAGTATTGGAGGAGGGCTTATATTATTTATCTATGCGTTTAGCACGCGGTATGCAGCGCAGAAACTATTGGCAGAGGCCCAGGCTAAATGGGAAAATGCAAAAAGAGACATAGAAGCTGAGAAGCGTGAGGCTCATATTAGACTCAAAGATGAGCTCTACAAAAAGCGCACCGAATTTGATATGGAAATAAAACGGGAACGTGCAGAACTTGAGCGTTTTCAGATGAAATTGAATACAAAGTATGAAAGCATCGAAAGCAAGGAGCAGCGGCTTGAGGAAGTGAATAAAGAGCTTACTCAAAAGGAGCGAAACCTTTCACGGGTGTCCGATGCGCAAAGAGCCCATGAGCAAAAGCTCAAAGGATTATATGAAGAGCTTGTTGCTAAATTGGAAACGATTAGTGGTATGAGTCGAGATGAATCAAGGAAGGCGCTGTTTGATGCTCTTGAAAATGAAGTTGTCTTATCAAATCAAAAATACATTCAAAAAGTCGAAGAGGACGCGCGCAATTTTGCAAAGGAGCGCGCTATAGGTATTGTGGTTAACGCAATGCAACGGTACACCGCGGAGCAAGTGGCACCCCATTCTTCTGGGGTTGTTCAACTGCCTAATGAAGAAATGAAGGGTCGTATTATCGGAAAAGAGGGTCGTAATATTAAGGCACTTGAAATAGCAACCGGTATGGAATTTGTTATCGGTGAAGCCCCGGAAATTATCACCATCTCTGGTTTTAATCCGATACGAAGAGAAGTTGCACGCCGTTCACTTGAAAAGCTCATAGCTGATGGCCGTATTAATCCGACCCGTATTGAGGAAACAGTTGCTCAATGCGAGTCTGAGATAGAAGAAATGATTCAGGAATATGGCAAGAACGCCGTGCTTGAATTTAATATTCAAGGGATTAAATCAGAAATTATTTCGCTTTTGGGGAAATTGCATTTCCGAACAAGCTTTTCTCAAAATGTACTTATGCATAGTATAGAGGTTGCAGTATTTGCGCGCATGATAGCTGAAGAGCTTGATATGCCTAATCCAGAAATTGCTCTTCGTGGCGGGTTGCTTCATGATATTGGTAAGGCGGTTTCTGCTGAGGTAGAAGGACCGCATGCGCTCATCGGCGCTGACATTGCAAAGCGATGTGGAGAAGATCCGCTCATTGTTAATGCCATTGCTGCTCACCATGAGGAAGTTCCTTTTGCTTCGATTTATAGCCCTATTGTCATGATTGCGGATACGATTTCTGCATCACGCCCGGGTGCTCGGCGAGAGACACTTTCTGCCTACATTAAACGACTTGAAAAGTTGGAAGAGATTTCCTATTCCTTTGAAGGGATTAAGAAGGCTTACGCATTACAAGCTGGTCGAGAAGTACGGGTGATTGTCGAGGAAGACTATTTGGATGATGAAGCAGCAATGCAATTAGCGCGAGATATTGCACGGAAAATTGAATCTGAGATGGCATTCCCTGGCCAGATCAAGGTGAATGTCATTCGTGAAAAGCGTGCCATCGAATATGCAAAGTAATATGGGTATACTCAAGGTTATCTTACTGGGCGATATATGTGCCGCTCCGGGCCGTGCGATGTTTCAAAAATATAGCGCACAGCTCAAAAAGCAGTATGGAGCAGATGCGCTTATTGTCAATGGCGAAAATAGTGCTTCTAACGGTAGAGGAATTACGTCACGTATAATGCATTTTTTCAAGCACAATGGCGCAAATGTGGTCACTTCGGGAAATCATATTTGGGCTTCTAAGGAGATTTATAGCTATCTCAAAGAACATAAAGATCTGCTGCGGCCGGCGAATTTTCCTAGTTCCTGCCCAGGGGTAGGGATGACGACGTTTGAGGTTGGTCCAACAACGGTTGGTGTTATTAACTTACAGGCACGCACATTTATGCGTGAGTTTGTTAATGATCCTTTCCTTACCGCAGATTCACTTTTGACCTATTTAAAAACACGGACAAAGGTGATTCTGGTGGATTTTCATGGGGAAACGACTTCGGAAAAAATGGGTTTGGCTTATTACCTTGATGGGCGGGTGAGTGCGGTGGTGGGAACACATACCCATGTTCAAACTGCAGATGCTCGTATTTTGCCTGGCGGGACAGCCTATATTACTGATTTGGGCATGGCCGGCGCGCTGAATTCGATGATTGGGATGAAAAAAGAGCCTATTATTCAGCAGTATATTACCCAGATGCCGGTCAAATTCGAAGTTGATACTGAAGGACCGTTTATTATGAGTGGCATATGCGTGTCAATTAATACAGAGACTGGTAAAGCGCTCAAAGTTGAACCTTTTAGAGTTATAGATCATGAAATCCAACTGACTGAACCAGATGAATACGCTGAAAAAAGAAAGAATTATTGAATAATTATTGATTTTTGATGCTGTTTGTGTGTATGGTTAACAATAGAACATATAATCAATAGTAATTCATAAAAGGAGGTCATTATGGCACGTTATGGTAAAAAATCCCAGGAGTCTGTGGAAGAAGCAATGCATAAAATGAAACAAGGCACGCTTAAAAGTGGCAAAAGTGGAAAGAAAGTTACTAATCCTAAGCAAGCAATTGCTATAGGTCTTTCTGAAGCCCGCAAAAAAGGTGCGAAAGTTCCACCGCCATCGAAATAAAACAGGATGCTCGATCTGATTCTTCTCTATAGTATTTGTGCGAGTATGTTCACCATCAGTAAATGGGGACTTAGTTATGCCGAGCCGATTTTTTTCGTTGCTGTTCGCATGATACTTGCAGGATTAATACTCTGTAGCTACATGATTATCAGAAATCGAGGCATAAAGAGTTTGGTTGCCGGTCTTGTACAAGATTGGCAACTATTTTTACAAATCATTTTTTTTCATATTTATCTAACGTATGTTTGTGATATCTACGCACTTACTTCCATTTCAAGCATAGAATCATCATTCATGTACAATCTCTCTCCCTTTGTGGCAGCGCTCTTTTCCTATTTTTGGTTTGGTGAATATATGACGCACAAAAAATGGTTTGGGCTTCTGTTGGGAATGAGTTCCCTGATACCTGAATATGTTGCCGCCCAGCCCATCGATATTTCAGCACATATATGGCCTCGACTTCTAACACTTTGTGCCGTTGTTTCCAGTGCCTACGGCTGGATAGTCGTAAGAGCATTAGTTAAAAAGGGTCATTCGGCTATTTTCATTAACGGCATCGGTATGTTTTTTGGGGGGTTATTGGCATTACTTACTTCCTCTTTTACCGAAACCTGGCGAGTTACCAGCTTGGTTCCCTTTATACAGGCGGTGGTCTTAGTTGTGCTTGTGGCCAATATAATTTTTTATAATTTCTATGGCTACTTACTCAAATTCTACACAGCTACCTTTCTTTCGGTTGCTGGCTTTTTGTGTCCCTTCTTTACGGCAATTTTGGGTCGCATTTTTCTTGGTGAGACTTTTTCCTGGGGATTGGTTATCTCTTTTCTGGTAACCTGTATAGGGCTTACTATCTTTTATAGCGAAGAACTCAAGCAGGGGTATGTGCTGCAGAAGTAGGCATTGCTCTCGTCGTATTTCAAATTGACAAATTTGAAAATATCTATATATTATTTATTTATATGTTTTTCACATCCATCTATAGCTAGTTAGTATAATTTTTTTTGAATTTTGGGGGGATTTTTATCATGAAACTATTTTCGTATGCTTTATGCGTGTTTTTTGTTCTCTGTTTCTCAGTTAGTTCTATGCGAAGCATGGTATTCTATGCTCACTTAATAGGCCCAAAGGGTGAGCGGCTTCAAATAATTGGAGATCATCATGGGTTACCCAAGGCGTATGCCTATGAAGCGATGGATGCATTTGTTAACACGGCCAAAAAACTTAAGTTAGCAAAGCCATTGCCAGTGGCAGTGGAGATTCATGAAAGTTATCTTGATGATGCCAGCTTAATGAGCGAAATTTCTGTCATGCCTTCATTGGAGCGTCTTATAAGGCACCGAGATGAACCTGCATGCACATTAATAGCGATCGAACGACGTGGTATCGTTAGCGATATCATTAATGGTCTCTTTAGTTGGATATATCCACTTGTCCAAAGATTTATGGCATGTAATTGGCAAGATGAACTGCCGGAACTGCACCATGCTTTGCAGGAAGCCGTACAAGAAGCCCAAAAAACGCTTATGGAAGGCGTGACTGAGAGTCTCTCCTGTTCTGATATTCTTGCATCGTATCAGGCGATGCTTAAAGACATGAAAAAGTATGAAGGCTTATATGGGGCTACTCCTTTGGCATCAGTGGTGCGAGATGCCACAAGAAGGTTTGAGCAAGCGCTTGCAGAATTAAAGAAATTTGTGGGTGAAAACAAACGCTTTGACACACTTTTTTTTTCGCAGATAGCACAATGTAAAACATTCGCTGCATTTTTCGAAGAATATAAGCGTTTAAATGCTATGCTGAGGCAGGATACCGAATATGTTTTTGCTGATTTTTCTTTTTTGAAAAGGATGCTTGAAATATTTGAGCAAGGGCAGAGACGTGCTGTTCTTACTGTTGGAGTTAGTCATGCTGAAAAATTGGTTCCGCTATTCATAAAGCTCGGCTGGTCTGTTGCAAAGCAGGTATCGGTTTTTACCAAGAGAGGAGATGAATATCATATTATTATGGATGATACAGCTCAATTTATTGGAGATTTTGTTGCCACAATGGAATCATTCCTTCAGGTACATTGTGAAAATTGCTCAAAAAAAGAAAATCTGAAGCTATGTTCCCGTTGTAAGACTGTCTATTATTGCGGCCCTGAATGCCAAAAAGCTGGATGGAGCACCCATAAAGGCAATTGCAAACCAGAGGTGAAAAGCCTCAGCACGCATAGTTAAGTTGCGGATCGATGAAGATTGCTGTTATTATTCCCTAATGGTCCTTTGCAAATAGACAAATTTTTGGAATTGGAATATACTATCTTCTATAGAAATTTATCACCATTTTTTTGCGCATAAAAGGAATCTTAATCATGAAAAAGTTTATACACGCTTTAAAGATCTTTGTTACAATAGGTGCCTCAGCTAGTTCCTTACAAAGTATGGTATTCTATGCCCAGTTAATCAGCCCAAAAGGAGAGCGGCTTCAGATCATGGGAGATCATCATGCGTTGGCTGAGGACTATGCTTATCCAGCGGTAGACGCATTGATTAAAGTAGCGAAAGGACTTGGATTGCCAAAACAATTGCCTATAGCGTTGGAGTTGCCTGATAGATACCTAAAAGACTCGCATTTAAAAGATTTCGAGACTCTAGCACCCACCTTTAGGCGTTTCATTACACATCAGGATGACCCCTCATGTAAACTCATAGCGGTTGAGCCGCGTGGTCATGTAAGTGATATTGTTGAGGGCCTTTTTAGCTGGATAGAGCAAGTCGTCGATCAGTTCGCCCTGTGCAATAGGCAAGAAGAACTGCTGGAGCTTCAACAGGCCTTGAAGGCAACCATAGAAAATTACCAAAAGATGTTGGTGAAGAGTCCGATTAAAAGCTTATCGTGTTCCGATATTCTTGCATCTTACCAGGCTATGTTGGCAGACATGAAAATGTATGAAGGCTTATATAGGGCTACTACTTTAGCTCCATTGATAGAAAATGCTACAAAAAAGTTTGAGCAAGCGCTAGAAGAATTGAAGAGATTTGCTGGCAAACATGAATACTTTGATACCGCTTTCTTTGCGCAGGTAGCCCAATGCAAGACAGTTGGCGCATTTCGGGATAAGTATATGTATTTACATGCTATGATGAGAAGGGATACGGACTGGCTTTATGCAGATTTTGCTTTCTTAAAAAAAATGCTTGACATATTTGAGCAAGGATACACATCCGCACTTCTTACTATTGGTGTGATCCATGCTGAAAAATTGATTCCTCTGTTTGCTAACCTTGGTTGGAGGGTTGAAAAGCAAGTATCTACTATAAAGAAAATCGGTGATTATACGAATATCACAATGAGCGATGCATTTATTATGGATTTTGTTGCCGCGACACACCGGTTCCTCCGTGCACCACAATGTGAGCAATGCTCAAAAAAAGAAAATCTGAAGACGTGCTCCGCTTGTAAAAAGGTATATTACTGTGGTCCAGATTGCCAAAAAGCTGGATGGCCCACTCACAAGGGTGATTGTAAAAAAAAATAAAAAGTATTGTCTTATCATAACACCATAGTTTAAGCTGTGGCCAATGAAGATTGTCCATAAACTATGGTGTTGCTATGCTGATTCGAATTATAGTGGTGCTGGTGATTTCGTATACTACTATGTATGGGCATGCGCATACTTTTTTAAGAGCGCGTCCTGTAAGCCAGAATGCTGTGCTCGAACAGGCGCTTTATGCGTACGATACTTATCATAATAGATGCTGCACTCCTACCTGTATTGGCGATATCCACGTGCAGCCGATGGGATTCTATACCCATTCTTTTAATAACCATAAAAGAGCCACTTTCTTTCTTCCTCATGCACAGCGGTGCATGACGGTTGGTCTTGATAATATAAGTGATATTAGTTCGCCTTGGCTTGGCATAATTACGCCGCTTGCTAGCCCATTTAGATCGATAGTTACACTAAGACCTGAGCGACAGACTATTGGCGCAGCGTGCAAAGTACATATTGATTTTAATCCGGTATCGTGTACCTATCCGTGGTTAAGTATTTTTATTCCTGTTATCCATGTTCGCCATAAGCTCCATCTTAAGGAAAAAGTAGAAGGGATGCGCGGGGTCCCCCCGGGTTTTGAAGATGCTCGTGCGGCCTTTAATAATCCTGCATGGTGCTTTGGAAGATTGTCGTGTAAAACGCTCAAAAAAACAGGTTGTGATGATATAGATGTTCAAATAGGGTGTGATATTATACGACGGCCTTGCGAAAATTTTGGTGTATACGGTGAACTTTTCATCCCAACCGGAGGCTCATCAAAAGCTCGCCATCTTTTTGAGCCTACGATTGGCAATGGTAACCATGTTGGGCTTGGTATAGGTCTGAGGGGGGATTATTGCTTTCGATCTTGTGGTGAGAGCAGCTGGACGCTTTTAGCAGATGCCCGCGCAGCATACTTTTTTAAACACAAGGAGCGGCGCTCTTTTGATCTGTGCGGCTGTGATTGGTCTCGCTATCTTCTGGTATGTCGCATAGATGATCTTGAGCAAGGGATTATTGATCCCTTACCAGGGATAAATTTCTTTACCCGTTCTGTGGAAGTAACTCCTCGAGGTATGATTGAAGGATTTTTTGCGTTTCACTTTCGCTCTTGCCGATGGAATGCTGAACTGGGCTACGATGTATGGTGGCATCAAAAAGAAAAAATATGCATACCAGCTTGTGAGCAGAACATAGCTATTTTTGATATCGCCGGAGCCTGCCCACCGGGACGTACTTCAGCAAGTACCGCCTGTATTACCGGAGCATTGCCCGGTCCAGGAGGACCCGTGAGTGATGCTCAGATAGTGCCATTTCAAGAAAGCAGTTTTAACCGAGGATCAGCTGAGCATCCAACCGCTTTAAGTAGTACCGTATATGCTGCTCTTTCTTATGATCTTGTGTGTTTGGATACGTATAAGGGAATGATAGGAGGGGGTCTTTCATGCGAGTGGGCTCACAGCAAGGGTGCATTTTCCACAGTTGGACTTTGGCTCAAGGGAGGCGTATGTTTTTAATGCGAGATAGGAGTTTAGCAGGGCCGTTGGTGCTCGTTTTGTTTGCAATAAGCATGAACATCTTAGCTGTAGAACCCGAGCAAGGTGATACTTACCGAAGCCAGCATGGTAAAAGCGATTCAAAGAAGTGTCCTCACAAACATCATCATCACAAATGTCCGCGACACGAATGTCCTGATCATTGTTCACAGTCGTTTGTTGTTAACCCAAAAGCAGGTACCGTTTGTCCCGGTGATTCTATAACATTTGCCACATTGGTGGGTAATAGTGGCTGTAATTTGCGCTTAACAGCCGTCAGTAACCCTATAAATGGGGGAACGGTAGTAATAGATTTTGCTACGAATAGCTTTACCTACACGGCACCAGTAACCCAGCCATCCAGTGGGACTGATAGTTTTAAATACACGTTACAAGACATCTGCGGAAATTGCAAAACTGCCCCTGTCGTTATTACCATCCCTTGTTGCACTCCCTGCTGTACAGCCTTCGTGGTTAATGACTTGTCTGCAACAGTTTGTCCAGCGGAATCGGTCACTTTTGATACCTTAACCGAGGGGGGAAATTCGGGCTGTGATTTAATGCTTGTTGATGTTGGTACGCCAGAAAATGGCGGTACAGTAAGTTTCGACCTTGCCACAGGGGTTATTATCTACACTGCACCTGCAATTATTCCTCCGAGTGGTACTGATCGAGTTAGTTATACGCTTTCTTCGCAGGTAGGTCCACCCAGCACACGTGCGGGAGCCGCACCAACTGCTACGGCTGAAAAATCCGCGTTTATAAATATCAGCATGGTTTGTTGTACTCCTTGCTGTCAGGGATTTACGGTCAATCCTAAGAGTGCGACCGTGTGTCCGGGACAATCACAACTATTCGATGCTCTTGCAGGTAATACCGGATGCGATCTGCAGCTGGTAAGCGCAAGCAAACCTAACTTTGGCACTGTTGTCGTAGATGCTGTAGCTAACACCTTCACGTATGTAGCCCCTGTGGTTGCACCGGTATCCGCGGTTGATAGCTTCGTATACGTTGTTTCATCTGTAGTGAGCGCAAGGGGTTCTGACTCTGCCCAAGTGACTCAAGAGAAAAGTGCTCCTGTTACTATAACGCTTCCTTCCTCATGCGGACCATGTAATCAGCCATTTGAAGTGAATCCAAAGAGTGCTACTGTATGTCCAGGTACATCTGCGACATTCAGTGCAACGGAGGGTAATAGCGGCTGCAATCTACAATTAGTAAGTGTAACGCAGCCCCCAGCAGGAACTGGTTCTGTGGTGGCCGATGTGGTAAGTAACACCTTTACCTACGTGGCTCCGGTGGTGGCACCAGTGGTATCGGTTACAAGTTTTGATTATGTTGTATCATCGGTGGTAAGCTCAAGCGTATCGGCAGCAGCCGTAGATCCGACTCAAGTGAAAAAAGCGACCGTGACGATACAGCTTCCCACGTGTGCACCATGCAGCGTACCCTTTATTGTCAATCCAAAAAGTGGCACGGTTTGCCCCGGGGCCTCAGAGACCTTTAGTGCCTTGGATGGCAATAGTGGCTGTAATCTTCAATTGGTAAGCGTTACTCAACCGCCAGCAGGTACAGGGGTTGTTGTGCCGGACGTGGTAAGTAATACGTTTACCTATGTTGCGCCGGTGGTAGCTCCTGTGGCTGTCACAAGTTTTACTTATGTGGTGTCCTCAGTGGTGAGTTCTGTATTAGCACAAGATCCTGTTGAGCAGAAATCCGCCCCCGTCATTATTACGCTGCCAGCTTCTTGTGCTCCGTGTAATGGGCCATTTATGGTTAATCAAAAGAGTGCGACGGTATGCCCGGGTGCCTCGACGACTTTTGATGCTCTAGCGGGCAATACCGGTTGTTCACTCATGCTTGCACGCGTAAGTCAGCCTGAGTTTGGTACTGTTACCGTTCAAGGTAATTCGTTTACCTATACTGCGCCGGAAAAACAGCCAGAAGGTGGTATGGATCGGTTTACCTATACCTTATCTTCGCAGGTTAGTCCTTTTATAACCCAGAAAATGACTGCAGATGTAATAATCACCATACCGAATTGCTGTTTTCAGATCATAAGAAGTCCAACAATTGCATTGTATGATGAGCTTATTCTTCATGAGCGGCCTTAATGAGCACCGGTGTTCAGGTTCTATTTTCTTCTTTTATGTACTTATGAGTCTGAAGAGCTAAATAATTTTAATGAGCTTTTCTCGCGATCGTATACCCCTTGCCTTTAAAAGAAGAAAAGTGTTCTTTACATGTCTATTACGACGTAGTATAAAATGGTACAAGATAGTAAAAAGCTGCGGTGCGCTTTTTGATATTAATAAAAAAATCAAGATAGCTATGGATTTACGATCAACGCACTAAAACGAGAGAACCTATGAGTGATTTTTCAAAAAAGATACAAGAAGGACTTGAAGATATTCTAGCCTATCAAAAAAAGGAACTGGATCTCAGAACCACCACTATTGAAATAGCTGAGCATGTTGAAGAATTTAGTATTGATGCAAAGAAAGAGTAAGATAGCCTTTTTTTTAAGTACCACATATATATAAGTCAATGAAGGCTCAGAAACAATTTGTGTTTAGTAAGATGTTTTGTTAGAATGCCAATATTCATCACGTTTTCCATTGTTACATTAAAAGGAGTATTAATGAAAGCGATCTATCTCTTATTAGTTTTGCTGTGCACATTTCAGTCTATGATCAATGCATCTTATTATGAAAAAAATAAAGAATTTTTGGAAGATGCTGAGAATCGAAAGAAGTTACTAGAATATGTAGGTGGTGATCCGGCAGCAGCAAAAGAAATTGTAGATGGCTGTATAGCTATCTTTACTGATGCGCAAAAGAAAAAGGTTGTAACCAAGCTTTTTGGTGGAACAGATTTTTCATCTATGCGCCGGAAAACATTAGCAGGGGCTTTTGCTATTGCATGGGCGAAAAAAAAAGAACTGACTCCGGAGATACTTGCGCACCTGCCAGCTGAATTGCTTCTTGCATGTTGTCTTGTAAGTCATCTTACCATTGAAAAGAACCATTTCTCAGCTGCTGATTTTCAGGTTATGAAAGACCTACTCAAGAACAATGCTCATTTTTTGTCACTAGACCTATTCCGGTGCCAGGCGAAAAATGATGATTTGAAAGCTCTTATGGAGTTAAAGATTAAGCAATTGCGTCTTCATGAGCAAAAACCGGAGCTCGTCATTACCTGTGAAAAGCTAACTCCAAAAAATAAGAGTGATATAAAAACGCTTTTTGGTCATCAAGCCACGATACAAGATGATAAAACCATACTATTTGTAGGAGAAAAGCAAAAAGAAAAGATCGCTGAAAAATTACGGGGTCAAGGAATAGCAGTGCTATCGGTTGATTATAAGGTATCACCGTCTCAGATTGATGATGCTTTGTTAACAACGTTAGCGGCTCAATCTAAAGCTTTAGAGCTATTAGAATGTATAAACTGCTCTCTTTCGGCCAATGGGGTACCAGCCCTTAATCAGTTTACCACCCTTAAAACACTAAATTTAGAGGGCAATACTGATTTTGGCGATGATGGGGCATGCATGCT
>PRDV01000084.1 GCA_003174035.1 Candidatus Babelota bacterium | reverse complement strand
AAGCCACTGCACTATCTCAAGATGGCCTCCTGAAGCTGCAGCATAAAGAACGGTCATCCCCTTTTCGGTAACCATTTTCACCATGTCAGGACACGCCTCTACTAAAAACTTGACTACAGCGATATGCCCCGCAAGCGCAGCGAGATGCAAAGGGGTAGCCAAATCATTTCTTTGCAACTTTAATGAATCCTTACAGTGCTGAGTTAGCCACTGAACTGTCTCTAACCGCCCAGATTGTGCAGCGCAATGCATAATGCTCAATCCCTGAGAATTGATTTTTTTTGTCAACTCTGGATACCGATTCACCAGAAAAATAAGTACTTGAAGGCTGCCTCCAGGAATGAGTTCATTGCCAGTTACAGCTGCGGCAAGAATTGTCTCCCCATGCTCATTAAGCATTTCTGCTAACGTGGGATACCGATCTACAAGCAAGGTAACCATGGGAAGATCCCCATTTCTTGTTGGATTCCAAAGTATGCTATTCGAGCATTTATCAACCATCATAACCAAATCTGGATATTTCTCTGCGAGCCATTGGACGGTCGCTCTATGACCACGAGTAACTGCTATATGTAAAATAGTGTGACCCGCACTATTGCGCCAATCATAATGTGCGCCTTTTGTAAGCAACTCTTCAAGCTCTTCTTTATCACCATGTACTGCAGCGGTAAAAAGAGCCGTTTTTAATACTGCTTCATCTTCTGGCAACTCTATCGAGCTTGTTAAGCGTGGCGCATCTTGGGGCACTGGCAATGAGGCGGTTGCACTTGGAACAGGAACAACGGCAGCAGGATCTTCCTCACTCACTCGTCCGCTAACATATAAAAAAGCTCCAGCGTCACGAATCTTCTCCACTTCTCGCCCAAATACTTCATCAGCATCATCTTTTTCATCATGCTTTTTAGCTTCTTCAATTTTTTTCCGTTTCTGTGATTTCTCCTCTTCTTCTTCTCTGTATCTTTTTTTACTCTTCGAGCTCGATGACTGATCTCCTGATTCCCCTTTTTCAGAATTCGATGAAACAGACTTTCTCTCTTCATCAACCTCTCGCTCGTCATTAAGTTCACCAACATCTATTTCTATTACATCACTTTCCATCGAGTAGAGAAAACCGCTCAGCAGAGCCAATCCTATACAGACTATTTTTTCTATTCTTTTCATATCTTCCTCACATAAGTAATATAATTTTGTTTTTCAATTAACTTTATTTTTTATTTCTCGATGTCAGCTAGTAATCCCCTCGTTTTTTTCCTCTCCTCTAATGTTAGCAATGGAATATGACCACTCTCTGCAGCTAACATGAGAGCAGTTTTCCCATTCTGCTGATTTCTCGCCTGTATATTTGCACCATGCTCAAGCAGTAAGCGCACAAGTGATTCATTTTTTGCTCTAATCGCTCGCATCAAAACAGTATTCCCCTCACCATCGAAAGCATTACAATCCGCCACGCTTTCTAAAAGAATCCTCACCACATCTTCACCCCTTTCTAAAAAATGGTGCAATGCGGTGTGACCATCCAGAACACAGTTAACATCAATAAAGGGCATTATATCGATGAGGAGAATTAAGCCCACACCTGCTGGCGACGCACTTTCAGAGGTACTCATTGATCCTGGCAAGGGAAGCAGTGGTACAGGTTCATAGGAGAGCACAGGTGTAGC
Source organism: Candidatus Babelota bacterium (assembly GCA_003174035.1). Taxonomy (GTDB): domain Bacteria; phylum Babelota; class Babeliae; order Babelales; family Babelaceae; genus PRDV01. The sequence continues at coordinate 6,777 of PRDV01000084.1, read as the reverse complement.
TCTGCTAGGGTGCCGCACTTGACCAGACAAGCTGATTGAGGTTCCGGTTGCCGGCTCTGTGTTTTCAAACCTTGCAGCTTCATTGAGAATAAATCTCATTTCATCGTCTTGAGCATAATCAAAAACCGATTCAACATCCTGATTGAGCACAAAAACATCAGCTCGTCGTTTAAGAAGCTCTCTAACCAATGCTTTCGATCCTGTTTTAACAGCAAAATGCAAAGCCGTATTGCCACGTTGACTACTCAAGAAAGTATTTGGATTTGCGCCTCTCCTTAAATATTCCAATGCTCTTTCAATGTGGCCACTGCGCACTGGCCCTATAAATTGCATATCTAACGCAGTGGGTGCTTTGCTTTCATCAACATCAACTTGTTTTTCTTCTTTTTGCATCGCATTAAGGGAACTGATCAACAGCACCAATGCTAGTGAGAGTATTTTTTTCATAGGTTCCTCATATTTAGTTACTTGATTTTCCTTTACTTCATCATTGACCTATTAAAGCTTCAATAAGCCTTTTTATATCTCGATTCACATAATCCGTAAATACTTTCGACTCCTTATTGCGCATGTTCATATCAGCTTTATACTCAAGCAATAGCGCCATTAAGGGCAGATTATTTCTCTTTGCTGCTAAAATAAGCGGCGTATTGCCATCACCGTCTTGTGCATTAACATCAGCGCCCTTAATTAAAAAATAACGCATAAGACCAATGTCTTGATCGATAAATCGGTGTAACACGGTTTGATTATTAAAACGCAGTCGTACATCAATAAAGGCAAAAGTTGCAGCATCCATATAAAAAACTGGCTGTTCCGAGCGATCAGAAATACTTTCTTCTTGATACCCCATCACAGGAAGCATACCCGGCGCTGGCTGAGCTGAAGGAACTTGAGAAGGTTGTGGCGGCTTTGCAATTACAAGAGCTGGGGGCATGGCAAAGACATGCCCCTCAGTGAGTTTCTCACCTCGTAGTACTTCTGGTGTACCTACTTCCTCATCTTTACTAAAGATATCGTCGATGTCCTCCATGATAACAGCTTCTAAGCGTTCATCACCAAGATTCACGGACGTTTTTTTTGCAGCTTGAGTCTGCGATGTTATTGCAGTATCGGGTCGTAGATGTACCTCTGCCCTCTCTTCTTCAAGAGGTTCTGGCAAGGGCAAGCTCGCAGGTATTGTTTTCATTGATTGCTCAAGAAGAGACTTCACGGTGGGAGATGCCATATCTACTGGCTTTTGACCCTTCGCATTGATTGCGTGAAGGTCCGCACCATGAGATAGCAGTAGCGATATAAGTGGATTCGAGTTTCGCTGAGCAGCTCTATGCAACGCAGTATTACCCAACTCATCGCGAACAGTAATATCAGCACCGAGCTCCAAACATTCCTTTACTTTCGGAGTCTGACATGTACCGACAAATTTCAAAAAACGTTTATCTAATGTTGCTTTATCTAGTTTTTCTAACCCATTCTTGCTTTGGTCCATTTCATGATCAGATTCTCTATCAGCATCATCTTTTTCCTGTTTCTTTTCAGATCCATCTGTCCTGCTACGCTTACGAGGCTTCTCGAGCTCAGGATCTTTTTTCCTTTTTTCGCCGCCAGATGTTTCGCCCTTTTTTTCATGATCAACCGAACCAGGAGTTGAGCTTTCGGGTTTTTTAAGACCTACCGCTTCATTGAGAATATTTCTCATTACATCATCTTGAGCAAAGTCAAAAATCGTTTGCGATTCATTATTGAGCGCAAATATATCAGCCCCGCGTTTTAGGAGCTCTAAAACTAACTTCTTCGCTCTTCCTTTCACAGCAAGATGCAAAACTGAATTTCCTGTTCGCGGCGACCTTGTATCTGGATTTGCACCCTGAGCTAATAGTTTTAGCGCCATTGAAATGCGGTAAGTTTGCACTGCCGCTATAAGCTGCATGTTTAAGCTATGTGATGCATCACTTTCATCAGCATCAAAAGGAATAACAATTGATAATCTAAGTCCTCGTTCTTCCTCTAGCCGTGGCGCCCCTAGTTTTTTTTCCATTGCACTAAGAGAGCGGGTCAACAGCACGAGTGCTAATAAGAGTATTTTTTTCATCGTTTCCTCATTCTATATACGTATCTTTCTACATGAGCTATGGTCATTATTATTCGCCTCATAGCATGATCACTGATCATTAGATAGGTAAGTATCTTATCCATTCACAACGGTTACTGTTTTTTTTGCACCAATAGTACGCTTACCAGGCTCCGCAACTGTGGCTCTAAATAGTCTGTAAACGTTTTACCTTGCTTATCAGTTTTTGTTGTGTCAGCACCACGCTCAATAAGCAATGTTACAAGATTAATGCAACCAAATCCTTGTGATGCAGCAAGCATAAGTGCAGTCTCCCCGGTCCTTGGATTTTGAGCATCTATGTTGACTCTACGATCAAGCAAAAATGTTACTAACGATTCATTTCTTACCCTAATCGCCCTCATCAACACTGTATCTCCCTCTTTAGAAAAAGCATTGATATCTGCACCCTTTTCTACAAGTGTTCTGGCAACTTCTTCGCCTTCATTAAAAAATTGATGTAATGCTGTATTTCCATTAATCTGTACGTGAGCATCAATAAATGGCAAAACCGCCATGAATGTTCTACGATCCATCGGTGCTACCGCCAATCCATTTCCAGAAGTACTCAATAGGCCTGGCACCGGTAACAATGGTGCTGGCGAAGCCACTGGCCTCGATGGTGAAACCGTCGGCACACGCAATGGCGCTTGAGGTACTGGAGAGCCTACAGCTCTTGAAACTACAGCCGCCAATCCTGGCCCTCCCGGTGGGAGTAATAGTGAAGGTCCGCGAAGGGAAGGAGGCACGGGCGATGAAACTTGAGGTGCAGATGAACCAAAGCTTCTTGCTGAAGATGGTACTAATCCTCCCGCCTCAAGAGCACGTTCTAGCTGACTAGATTCGTTCAAAGAGGGATGACTTGCCTGCAAAGACGCCGCCGGCGTACTCGTTCGCAAAACTGTTGAGTGAGTAGCCGGCATAACGGTCTTTAAATAATCAACAACAGCCGTTTTTCCGTAAGCCCGAGCAATATCGATCGGCAATACACCACCTTTCGCTTTCTGGCTAATTAACGCTGGGAATCGCTCAGCAAGCCACTTCACTATTTCAAGCCGACCGTACACTGCAGCAACACACAGAACCGTCAGATCCCGTTCATAAACCATGCTAACCAAATCCCTGTAAGTTTCTGCCAACCATTGTACAATCCCGAGGTGTCCGAATTGAACAGCTCCATGCAAAATCGTGCTGCCATTCCCAAAACGCCAATCATACTGTGCACCTTTTGCAAACAATTCTTCAATCTCTTTCCTATTACCAGCTTTCACAGCCTCTTTAAGAGCTTTTTTTAATGCTTCTTCCTCTTCTGCTACCAAACTTGTTAAGCGTGGTGCAGCTTGGGGCACTGGTAGTGATGAAATGGCTGCACTCATTGATGGAGCAACTGCAGCTGGATTTTCCACACTCACTAAAGAAGCTATCGCTAATCCGCTTGCTTGAGCTTCACGCATCTTCTCAATAGCAGCAGCAAAATCTTCGTCAGCAGCATTCTTTTCATCTTGCTTTTTAGCATCCTCAATTCTTGCGCGTTTACGCGATTTCTCCGAGTCTTCTTCCCTGTCCCTTTTTTTGCTCGCTGGACTCGACTGCTGATCTCCTGATGCTGATTTTTCAGAACCTGATGAACGAGAACTCTCTTCTTCTTCAAAGCCCGCAGCCTTATTAAGAATAGCAAGCACTTTTGGACTTTCGGTGCATTCAAAAACAGTTTGTCCCGATTCATTTAAGGCCAATAGATCCGCACCAGAATCAAGAAGTAAACGAATGAGAGAAAAAGAAACCCGTCTACTTTTGACAGCAAGATGTAAAACAGTATCTCCGCTTCTACTCTCTCTTGCTTGTATGTTAGCACCCTGAGTCAATAGGCTTCTCACTTCATTGGTAAAACGTCTCTTTACTGCATGCAAAAGCTGCCTATTTAAATCAGCTTGGTGCCCGTCTTCAAGAATCGTTTCAGTTTCTACAACGCTTTCCATCGGATAAAGAGAACTGGTCAGTAGAGCCAATCCTATACACACTATTTTTCCCCTTATTTTCATATATTCCTCGCTTTACTATAATTATTTGTTTCTCTCGTGATTTTGTCGTTTTATGCTAGCCTTGGACTAAGCACAAGCATTATGCTTTGCTATTACCTATTGTCTATGTATTATATAATCCTTACGCACTACCAATGCTTATTGTGTATCACAATAAGTCTATCGCTCACGATAGCCCAGGGGCTTCGATTTCTGATAACGAAAGGTCACGCGAACATTTGCCTCTTCATGAGAAAACAGTGGCATTTATATAAATACGCGCAGCTCTTTCGTATAATATTAATACAATCTTGTAATTTTATCAAATGGCTAACGCATGCCTTTTCTCTATTTTTTAGCTCACTGCTCTGAAAAGTCCCTGCACATGGGGCAGTACATACATCATAATTTTCTTGCTATGTTTAAAAAAATTAAATTTTTCTAACTTATTTAACGTGAAATCATGAACAAACAGTTTTCAACATACCTACTACTTTTGCTGACAACGCCCCTTGACGAAGTGCAAGAGGCTCTTTCCTGGAATTTTATAAATACAACTGATAAAACAGTAACGCTCAGATGGTATAAAACCTCCATTACCGGCATTTTTTTTACCAGCCCCGATGGACCTCGAGAACAAATAAGTGATTTTATTACGCTTGCTCCTCAACAAAAAAGCGTAATATGCCATCCCCATGAGAGCGTACTCAATGGCCAACGAGCTACCATTGAGCTTTGCTGCAGCTTTGATGCGCAACTGTTGAAAGACAGCCTTCCTTCGGATCCGAAAACCCCCATTCCCGGGATACTAATTCATGCTGCCAAAGAGCTTAAAAAAATTCATTCTTGGCAGATTTTTGACGAAAGCGGGTTACCATGGCTTGTCCCCTTTGATAGCTTCATTCGTGTATATAACACCACAAACCAACCACTACACTGTGCGCTTTTCTATACCGATGACGCTGGTGCTGATAAATTTGGACCATCTGATTTGATTACGACGATACCCGCACATCTGAGCAAGCCAATTCACTATCCCCAAACTATTTCTGGGAAAACACTCAAACTTTGTGTTGTACAAGAAGAACAGCTTTTCCACCTCAAGAAAAGGCATCTTGTACAGGAAGAAATGAGTCAGTGTACCTGGAAAGATTTTAGTGGCGTGAATCTCTTTCAATGGTATCTACAGGGAGAATTTGCTGTCGTAGTTGATGTTACGCAACAGCAGGGTTTGCGCGTTGCCTCTCTAGGAGGTGGTGTCTTTGAGCGGATAATTAAGAAAACGCATGATATAGGTGAGCTTGACGGCCCGGTTCTTGAGGGATTTGAGCAACGATTAGCGAGTGGCCATCCGCTCTATATTCCTGCCCAAAAAAACGTGGTGAAACCAATCATGAGCTCAAAGCAGCTTTTCAAAGAACATGTGTTTATCCTACAACGCAGCGAACGTGCGCGACAAGCTATCAATAGACTTTTTGATGCTGAAGTTATTGCACCAAACCAACCAGTACCGAGCATTGCTTTGGTATTTACTGGCGGGGGCTATCGTGCGATGATAGAAACCATTGGATTTTTACGTGGCGCCGCCAACGCAGATGGTGGTAACATATTCGATTGCGCTCTCTATATGTGCGGACTCTCAGGATCCACGTGGGCGATTAACCCACTCGTTGTGTCCGGATTAAGTCCAGCTGCGTTTAGCAAGGAACAACGTACAAAAGTAAGAAAAGGAGGCATTGTCTCTTTAAATACTCTCGTTCAAAATCTGATTAATAAAAGTTTGTCCTACATAGAAAGGCGTTTTATACAAAGCCGCTATAATCAGTTTCACGGTCCTGTTGGTCTTTATGGACATGCTCTTGCTCAAGCGCTTCTTGATGGTTACATCTTAAATGGAAAACCGACGCATCATATTACGCTCTCAGATCTTCAGCATAGCTTACAGAATGCAGAATATCCTCTTCCGCTCAGCGTCGCTATTGATCCAGGTAATTGCGAAGAGGAAAGAATGTGGTATGAATTCAGCCCTTTTTATGTAGGAACTCATCAAGAGCGAGGAAGTTGGCTACCCACAGAACTTTTTGGCTGCGTTTTTAAAAATGGCACACTAGTACATCAAGTTCCGGAATATCCTTTAGCACAGTACTTGGGTATCTGCGGCTCAGCCTTCGCGCTTACGCCAGCGGATATAGCAAAAGAAAAAGCAATGTTAGGCTTATTTTTGAAAGGTGCGCATACCATCTCCACGGGTATGGGCAAAGCATATAATTACCTCTTTAACTGCGAACCAAATGATTCGATTGGCTGTGGGCGCCTCACTGCTGGCGAAGTTCCCAATTTTAATTATGGCTACTCGGCAGCGCTTCCAGGTTTACGCAAAAAACCCATATTGTGCTTAATTGATGGAGGCATTACCAAAGAAGGCCAGCATCGTCATAATTTTGCATCGGTTCCGGCCCTCGCGCGCAAGGTAGATATTATTATTATGTGCGACTGCATAGAAGAACCTAATGCCGATAAACGCACAGAGCATCTGCTCGGAACAGATGAAGAAGCGAAGCGTTTACGATTACCTTTTCCCGACCTCACGCGAAGTACCTTGCACAAAAAGACTCTTAAGCAGATTTCTCAGGAGACCGCATCTCT
>PRDV01000074.1 GCA_003174035.1 Candidatus Babelota bacterium | reverse complement strand
AACCACAGCTCAACCCCCCTTGACATTATTCTATTTGTATAATATAATATAAATGTATTTTAATATAATAGAGGGGAATTCTATGAAACAAACACTATTGTTATTTATATTTTCGGGTTTAGCGTTTGCTCATTCGCTGATGGGGATGGAATCGCAACCGAGAAGATCTCAAGATGGAAGAGTGCAAAGCGCACGTCCTGAACCAACAGGACTTTCCCTTCCAGCTCGATTACCACTAGCACTCGATGATCTAGATGCTTTTGATAAGATTACTGAAAAATCTAACCTCAGTGATATTGTTACTGTCTTTCTCAATATGCATAGCATTAAGCATTGTCATGAAGAAATGCGAGAGCATATTTATGAGCTACAGAATTTACTGAGCATCATTGTTCATCGTTTTTCAAGGTGCTTTTCTCGTCAAGTTGGGTATCAAGTATTTGTGGAAAAATTGCTTGATTTTATGAAGAAGATCTCTCAGGTTGAAGTTGCTTATTGTAGAAATCAAAAGATCATCTTGGCGTATAACACGAGCGAGGTACTCTGGCTCAAAGATGTTTCTGTAAACTTTCTTAAAATGTATTTTGACACTGGTGTTAAAATTTTACAAAGGCAATGTCATACAGTAAAACAGAGTGCCCCACAACGTAAGGATGTACATAAAAAAGAATTTTCTTCTGCTAAAGCCTTGTATGGAAACGAACACATGTTGCTGTGCGAATATATATACAGCTTTGGCAGATTAGCTAGCCCATTGCTCAGCAATTCCGTATGTACCCGCTACGCATTAGCCAGATTGCCAGAAGAACTCATGGTGCAACTATTATCTGTCATAAATCTTAGTACGCCATGCCTTACCCTTATTAACCGGGCTGTGCAACAGTTTAAAGCTCATCCAACACTGTATCATGATTTCCTGCTTATTCTGCAGAAATATGTAACCACAACTTGTGCAAAAAATCGTAAAGTAAAAGCACGGGCAAAAGGCTTTTTATGGGAAATCGCGGTTTCGCTCTTCATGCTCGAACATCCGGAGTATACCAAGCTCGCCATCAACAAAGACATAACCTATGCTGATGGTAGCCGGCCCCATTTTGCGCGTGAGTTTGATATCTTAACAGAACAGTTCTTTGTAGAATGCAAAAACCGTCTATGGCAAAGCATGGAAGCAAAGGATTTGGGTGAAGTAAAAAAACAACTTGTGGACCAAAAAGCTCTTGCAGAAAGCCATGAAAAACCATTCATTATCATATCAAAGGCTGAGATAGGTACAGCGTTTAAAAAGTGGCTCGAAGAGCAAGGCATTCTCTACGCTGACAGAGCAAACCCACGGGTTAACAACAAACTAAACTTTCAAGCCCTTTTTGGGTTACCCTATTTTTTTGACGATACAAAGCGATAACCAGGGGGGTGGTTAAAAGCCATCTCCCCACTTCCTATTCTCGACCGACACGAACGAGGACAAACCTCTGTGTATCTAAATACTTTCTCACCGTCTGTTGCATTTCTTCCTTAGTAATTTGACTCAAATTGTGCGCACGCTTATCATAGTAATCGGCAGGAAGATTGAATCTATCTACAAAAAGCAACGTTGCAGCTAGCGACTGATTTGTTGCAAAATTGTCGACAAGCGAATTAATAATTGCTTGCCGGGCTTCATAAAACTCATCATCGCTTACCTCGTTTATCGCCGTATCAATGACATATTCAATCGCCACTTCAGCCTCTTTACGCCTATCATTAGAAACGATTGTTTTTACCAATATAAGCCCAGGTTGCTCATCGCATTTGGCTAACAAGGTGCCCCCAATAGTATAAAAAAGACCGGATTGCTCACGCAAATCGAATAACCGAGAAGCCATAGATCCAAGTACGCCACCGGTAAAAATCTGATCGAATAATAGGAGCTTGTCAAAATCGGGATCCATACGAGTAACTGAAAGCGCTCCATAGCATAATACTGTTTGATCTCTCAACATGGTATGGACAACATCATGTTTGGTGACAGGTTCCAGTGGAGGGAAATCTAATGGAGCAACTGCTGGTCCCATCCATGAACCTAGTATGCTTTCAAATAAGGGTTTAATATCATACCGCTCTACATCTCCTACAAGTGACAATCGTGCAGCACGAGGGCTGATATAGGTCTTATAATAGGAAACAATATCATCTGGCGTAATCTGCTTAATACCTTCAATGGTTCCCAGTTGATTCTTAGCATACGGATGTTTTTTATAGATCTCCTGCCTCACCAGTTGCACCGAAAATTGCATCGGAGCATCCCAGAACTCATCCAGCTCTGCAAGCATTTGGTCACGTACTTTTTCTACTGCCTCCGGAGAAAAGGTAGCATACGCAACCATTTCATGAAGCAGTTCAAGTCCCTTAGCAAGATCAACAGCAAGCATGCTCATAACAATCTGACCAGCCACGCTTTGGATCGTCATACCATAACTTTCTGCTGTTGTTGCAAAATTCTCAGCCGTATAATTTTTTGTTCCTTCAAGCAGTAGTGCCGCAACAAATGAACCAAGCCCTTGTTTGTCTACAGGATCATACGTGTGCCTTGCTTCAAAATCTACGATTATATCAATTTTAGGAAGTTGCGGATTATGAGAATAAAGAATTTTCAAGCCATTTTCAAGGTGCAGGGTAGTAGCTCGCGCAAAGGTAAAAGACTTTGGTTCCTTAACTGCTACTTGAGCAACACACCGTCCAGCCTCTACTTCTTCCTCGCGGGTTCTTCTCGATAGGATTCGCTGATCCTCAGCATCTGAAATTTCTTGCAATTGTACCCAATATTTTTTGTCCTCAGCGGCCAACGGCAACACCATGCCTTTATGCATGAGTGACGGTCGCATATGCGAACCAAAAAATTCCTTAATTTGTTGAGCTAATCCTTCTTTGGGTTGCTCAGTAAAAGTATATAAATACTGCTCATCACCCGTGGCAAGATAAAATTTACCCAGCGCGTAGGCCTGTTTCTGGTTATTTTCAAGCAGCGTCAAATGCTCCATTTCTGCCTGCTTAATAGCTCGCATAAGCTCAACTTCGGTTACTACGGCATCAGCCAAACGTGCCAACTCTTCATGAATAATCGCTATGATGCGATCAATGTGAACAATCTCTTTTGGCTGAAAATAGACAAACACAAGACCATAGTCAAAAAGATCATAATTGAATGCCTCAAGATCTGTTGCCAACTGAAGTTCATCTACGAGCTTTTTGTAGAGGCGCGATCCTTTTCCAGAGCCTATAATCCACGTAACGAGATCAACAACGTATTCATTTTTTGTAACGGCGCCTGGAATAACCCATGCAACAATACAAATCGGAATTTTAACATCCCTATATACGGTTACCGCCTGCGTTTTTAAGTCTGATCCATGATAAAAATGTTCTTTCGTATAACCAAAATTAGGCTCAAGAGGACCGAACTCCTTTTCTGCCTGTTTAACAACCGCCTGCGCATCAACATCCCCCACAACCACAAGTGTTGCATTATTAGGAAGATAGTGATGGGTATAAAAATTCACTAACTCCGAACGATGCAGATTCCACAAGTCTTGTTTATAGCCAATAATGGGATGGTGATAAGGATGGTCAGCAAAAATAGCAGAGGTTAAAGCCTCAATAAGCGTCGATGCATAGTCATCTCGATACATTTTGAGTTCCTGTATAACTGCCTTAAGTTCAGAAGCCAAATGTTCTTCTTTAAAGGTAGCATTATGCATGCAATCAGCCATAATAGGCAAAGCCTCTAGCCAATGCTGTGAGGGAAAATCAAATAAATATCCCGTGTAATCGTATGACGTAAAGGCGTTCGTGTAGCCCGAGAGCTTGTGGGTAATTAAATTAATATCGCACTCGGAAAGTTTTTTTGTTCCTTTAAAGATCATATGCTCAATCAGATGCGCTATGCCCTTTTGGCCACTCTTTTCGTCCTTTGATCCTACATTATACCACAATTGTGTAGATACCTTCGGAACAACATGCGCTTCCTTAACCAAAATAGTTAAACCATTAGAAAGGACTTGTTTAAAAACGGGTTTTTTCATCACTTCACTCCTATAAACATTTTGCTCAAAGATACCTAATTTTTCGATTAATAGCTAGAGTTGATCCTTTTAAATGCTTAATGAGCACAATTTTTTTGTACATTGACACGGCTACTGCGACGCGTTATTATATTTCTAAAATATAAGTATGCTAAAAATAATCCGCTATCATTTCACCCTCATTCCCACACACCCCCTGTTTTGGTACACCACACTGTATATACTAGGCATCATACTTGGTTCATATAACCTATTGGTAGGTATCGGCACCGGCGTGCTCATTATCATTACCATACTTCTCTTTATGGGAAGCACTTTCTCTTCATTACCAATTCTCTTGTTTTCAACTTTAGCACTGTGCAGCGGCTTTTACAACTTTCAAACGGCGCAAACTAACCACGCTCTACTTTCTGAGGAGCTTGTACAAGGACCCTTTGATCTGCATGCCACCGTTATTGAAAACGAGCTTTCACCCAAATCGCGTGTCCGTCAAAAGCTTACGCTCAAAACGATAGCTTGCACACAACAACAAAAAAAATTATCGCAGCAACCGCTCATGCAAGTATACCTCTTCCGTTCAATACCCGTAAAAGTAGGTGATGAAATTAATGTATGTAACCTTGTATACAAACGCACGAAAAATAAAGCATATCAAGATTATCTTGCTAAAGAAGGCATAACGGCTACCCTCTTTCTGCCTTACGTGCAGTATCAATTATTGAATAGACCAAAAATGAGCTTTATTCGATGGCGATCCAACCTACGTGAGCGCATAAACTCGCAGCTAGCTAAATCACTTTCTCGATCTACGTATGCACTCGTTTGCACCCTACTTCTAGGGAAAAAGCCGCCATCGGATACGTATACCTCAATGCGCAGCATATGCTCGTGCTGGGGTATTGTACATTACCTCGCTCGTTCTGGACTGCACGTAGTTCTCATTATTTGGGCTTGGACCCTTCTTCTTGGCTTGCTACCCATCCATTTTTACGTTAAACAAGTAATCTTACTTATGCTCATTGGTCTCTTTCATCTGCTTACGTGGCCAAGCATATCGTTTATGCGAGCACTTATTACCTTCCTGCTCTACAAAATAAATATTCTGTCTGGGAGAAACTCACAGCCACTGCATATCCTAAGTCTTACAACGCTTATCATCCTTATACACAATCCACTACAGCTCTTTTTCTTAGATTTCCAGCTTAGTTTCGGACTGACCTGTGCCCTCGCCTGGTTCAACGAACACAAGATACAAGTGAATAGATTTTATAATTAACATAAATTTATTGATTTTTATTAATAAAAATTACTAAAATAAAAATTGATAATAAGGGAGACGCATGAAGTATTCAACTACGCTCATTCTTTTGATAATCTGTTGCTTTCTCAGTATGAGAGCACTCGATTCTGATGCACTTTTTGAGCGATTTCCACCTTACCTCGGTACACGCGAGTTACGGGTCAGTCGGGATCCTTCGGGAAAACGCTCGGTGCTTGTGGTTATTTATATGGCGGCACGGAACGATCTCTTCCCGTTCGCCGGAAGGCATATCAAGCAACTGCAAAATAGTGGCGCAAATGACAATGTAAAAATTTTTGTGCATCTGGATATTCACAGGCCCGGAAAATCAAGAGTGACCAAGCATTTCTTTATAGAAAAAAACAAAATTCTTCAAGTCGGACCTGATATGGATCTTGATAGCGGCGATGAATCTTCTCTGATTTATACGGTAAAAACAGCCTATGAGCGTTATCCCGCCGACGATGTGGTACTTATTATTTCTAATCATGGGACGGGGCCTATAGAGCCTGATGTGCATAGAGCGGTTAACCCATCCGAACTCTTTCGGTACAACTCCTCAACGGGACTCATTGAACTCGATAGGTCTGTGGGTTTTCTTGAGTATATTTCTCATGGTGAAACCAATTTTTCAGATCCAAAAGGAATCTGCTTTGATGATTCCTCCGGTAATTACTTAACCATCGCTAAATGGACACGAGCTCTTCGTACTATAACACACGATATCATCAAAAAAAAGTTGCGCATTCTTGCCTGCGATGCTTGCCTCATGGCAGGAGCAGATGTATTTAGCGGCTTTCAGCAGTATGCCCACTATTTTGTGGGATCGCAAGAAGTTGAGCTTGGCACGGGCTACAAATACGACCTTCTTATGGAACCACTTTTAAAAGGGTCCCTAAATTGTGATGACTGCCTTGCACGTCATTTTGTACAAGCATATAAAGAAGCCTATGGCAAAATCATGGATTATTACACTCATGCGGCGATAGACCTCTCATTCATGGATCAGCTTGAAAAAAATATTGATCATGTTGCACAGCTACTTACGCATGGGCTGAATCATCAAAAAAATAGATCCGTTAAGGAAATGTTGCGCTTAAGTAGGCACAAAAACCACTGTACCCGTTTTAATGAACCTACGTATTTAGATTTGGGACATTTATACGCAAACATGGCAAAAAATCTATCACGTTGCGAACTATCTTCAGTACAAGAAACTGAGAACTTTAAAAATACGCTCAGTTTACTTCTCATTCAGGGACAAGCGCTCATTGAGCAGGCTGTCATCGCTAACGTCCATGGGGAAAAGCATCGTACTGCATGTGGCATATCTATCTATTTTCCTGAATTTATCATTCATAAATCATATTATCAGAACGCTTTTGCAATCCGAACCCATTGGCTTGATTTTCTTAAAGCATATTTGGCGTAATGAGAATCTAATTAGTCCTTAATACATGATGTGGATTGTTAAGCGTAATCATAATTTTCTCTCCTTTTCCTTCTGAGCTCTGCTCTTTCCGTTCACCAAGAAAAATTTCGCCAAAATTCATCATCCGCTTTTTGAAGTGCCCCCTTCAAATCAAAAACTATAAATTCTTTTTTAGCAAGATTAGCACGCTTAAATGCGGGCAAAATTGCTTTTCCTAGTACTTCATTTTTACCATTGAATGCATCATAAAGAAGCGACCTGATCATAACAGGTGAAGGCTGCAACAGCAGGAGCGTTTCAACAACATTCATGTGGTTATGAAGCGCAGCCAATCTAATACAATGATCTATTACACTAGCAGATCGCTTATCTTTAAAATTAAGCCGAATAAGACGATTTATTTCTTCCAAATTGCCCTGTTCTGCGGCAGAAAAAACTTCTTGTATCCTAGTGCACATTCTAGACTTTATCGCGGTCAACATAGCCGATTTTATAGAAAGTAAAAAACCACTGCCTGAGCAAATTATTCTCTGCTCATAATCAGATTCAAGCGCAAATTCCTCACAAAACTGATTCTTCGTTAAAGCTCCTGGAAACCAAGCCATCATAAGAGCTCGGCTTTGTGGAGACATCACATTGCTTAGCTCTTGCAATAATAAGCAGCATTGGGGGTTTTTAAGAGCTTGTTCTAGCTCTGAATCCGCAGCTGTCATCATAAATAATGAAGATACGTCACTAAATCGTGTTGCAAGATAAGCAATAGAAGGACAGCAATCATTAAACGCAGGTACTAAAAGATTAACAAAGAGATCTTTCCTTTGCTCTGGCGCTATCACAGCCGGAAGATTATGTAATATATTTACCGTCTCTCTTTCTGCTTGCAGAATTATTTCTCGCTTCGCTATCTTATTAAGAATGTTCCCAAGAATAGCATGAACATCTCTTCTCACATTCAAAGTTTCTAATAAAAAAGGAATTTGTATGTCAAAAATTTCATAGGTATTTTTATTTCTGAACTCACCATTGCCCAGTAGATGAGAAAATTTTTTGCTTACCGTATGCAACGATGCTAAATTCATGAAAAGACGTTTAAGTGTTGGTGCTCGTTCAATTTCAATAATTGACTTAACCAATTCACCAGGAAGGTTATAAAAAGAACTATCAGTTTCTACTTTTTTTGCATCGTTATCTTCCATTGCATTCAGACTTGCCACCATGGCAAAGAACAAAAATAATTTTTTTATTTGCATTTTTTCCTCGATTAATGTATGACAATAAGACTAATTAAATTATACACAAAAATATTAATTAGTCAAAAATTAAATTGCTTATCACAAGCTAACCATAATCCACACTCTTTAGCAATTTCCTAAAAAAATACTATGCTTAAAGAAAGAAGATTCGTACTAATATTGTTCAAAAGAGAAGAAAACCATGATGGACGCAAAAGCTTTTAAACAACAACTTTTAGATACGCTCTATGAGCCGTATAAAAAATGCTTACAATGCCCCTTGGGCCTACTCGGAAGAAAAAATGTTGTCTTTGGTGAAGGCAATCCTGATGCTGACTTACTTTTTATTGGTGAAGCCCCCGGGAAAGATGAAGATGAACAAGGACGCCCCTTTGTGGGAAGATCTGGACAGCTTCTCAATAGAGCCCTAACTCTTGTTGGCATCCAGAGGTCAGAAGTGTATATAACTAATATTGTTAAGTGCAGACCGCCTGAAAATCGAGTTCCCCTACCTATTGAATCTTCAATCTGCATGAATATTCTGCTCTATAACCAAATAAAAATAATACGTCCTCGGATAATTTGTACTCTCGGATCCATTGCCCTTAACTCATTGCTGCAGAAGCCCTATTCTATTTCAAAAGTCAGAGGTACGGAATTACAACATGATGGTATTATTATTATACCTACCTATCATCCTGCCTATATCCTACGCAACCAAAGCCAGGCCCCAGTATGGATCCAAGATTTTAAAACTATACAGACGAAGCTGAGCCCAAATATACGTAATACTATTTTTTGAAACAAACTCACTATTTTGCATGTTGATAACTTGTGGATAGAGGGTGAATAACAAGAGATTTTTTGGGGAACCTCTAACAAAAAAGTTTGTACATCGCCATCAAACTACCACTAAAATCACCGCTCATTCACAACCGGCTATAACTCGAAATGCATGATTAGGAGCTTGCAAAAAAAAAATGGGCATGCCGGGATTCACTGTTTTTGAAGAAGCTACTACTACCATTTTTAAAAAATATAAGAGTTAAGTAATAGAGAGCCTCATACAAAGAGAAATCCTCAAAACCATGCCTTCTCTTTTTTTAAAAATCTGATACTCTTGTAAGTATCCACAAAGAAACTCTTATTGCGCAAGGATTTATAGTGAAACTTTCTCAAGTAATAGATGAACTCGTTGAAGAAAAAGGGCTGGATCGATCTGTATTAGGCTCTATTATCTGCGAAGGCATGCTTGTTGCTTACAAAAAAAAATATCCCGAGCTTCCCATTTCGGTGGAATATAATAAAAAGACAGATGACATAGAAGTCCTCATTGAAAAAAAAGTTGTACAATCTGTTGAGGATGAAGAGTTAGAGATCAGCCTCCGGAAAGCAAAAGCTATAAACGAGGATGTACAATTAGATGATGCTCTTCTGATTCCTTTTGAAGGTTCTATCGGTAGAATTGAAATTTTAAAAGCAAAGCAAGTTATTGCCCAAAAAATACGTGCTATTGAGTTTGGGGCAATATATAATGAATTCAAGCCTAAAGAAGGAACGATTATTCATGGCGTTATTCATAAATGTGAGCGTCATGGGGTCACCCTTAAGGTTGGAGATGCTTTCGCCTTCTTACCAAAATCATTGCTCATACCTGGTGATAAGTGCATTGTGGGATACTCTATACGGGCTTTACTCAAAGAGGTATTACCTGAACCGCGGAACGAAAATCAGCTCATACTTGATAGGGCTTCAGCTGAGTTCCTTAAGAAACTTTTTGAGTTGGAAGTTCCTGAAATTTTTGAAAAGCTGGTTGAGATTAAAAGAATTGTTCGAGCTCCAGGCTACAAATCAAAGATTGTTGTGCTCTCCCATGATAAGAATATTGATCCTGTAGGAACGTGTGTTGGTGTTGGCGGAGCCCGTATTAAACCTATTTTGAAGGAACTGGGTACAGAAAAAATTGATATTATTGCTGCAACAAGCTCACTGGAGCAATTTATTATGGATTCCTTGAAGCCTGCAGAAGTAAATCGTGTAGAGCTTTTAGATGACAAAAATGCGGATGTCTGGGTTGACGAAGATCAACGTTCAATAGCTATTGGTAAAATGGGCCAAAATATTGCTCTTGCGTCACAACTTACCGGTGTGCAACTTCATTTAGTGAAAAATGAAGGAATGACAGAAAGTGAGCTTTTTGAACCCGATGATGAGAATGTAAATGATGAATCAGGCAATGAGAGCGAAGAGGAATAAGGTGAATGGCGGTGCGTGTTTATGAATTATCCAAAAAATTAGGCATTTCAAATAAAGAACTGGTAGACCTTCTTAAAGAGCACGGGTATACACTTACCAGTATTGCTGTCGTGCCTGATGAGGCGGTGAAGCTTATTGAAACGTCTCATGAAAAAAAAGCTCCGGTGCAGCCAGAAAAGCGTGAAAATCCGCCGGTACGTGCTTCGGAGCCTTCTCAACCTGAACCTCAAAAAGTGATTGCACCAAAAAAAGAAGAACCCAAAACCCTTCAGATCGCAATAAAACACGCCGCTCCGCGCCCGGCGACAAAATCTCAACAACCGCAGCCGCAAGAAGCTGAAGCTCATCCTGCGGAAATTAGTATAGTTCCTATGACGGTTGCAGATATTGCTCACAAGGCTCGTAAGCAAGTAAGTGAGGTTATGCTCACCCTTTTGAAGATGGGTGTTGTTGCAACAAAAAATCAGATGCTTGCAGAAAAAAATGTAGCCGAGCTTGCTCGTCAGTACGGGCTTACGGTTGTTACGAAAGCCCCTGTACAAGCTAAAGAAGAAAAAACAGCTCAGGTTCAAGAGGCCGGTCAGTGGGAATCTCGGATGCCTGTTGTTGTGGTAATTGGACATGTTGATCATGGTAAAACTACCTTATTAGATTTTATTCGTAAGACGCGTGTTGCAGCAAAAGAAAAAGGGGGCATCACTCAGCACCTTGGAGCATACGAAGTCAAAACAGAGAAAGGAAACCTGGTATTTCTCGATACACCAGGTCATGAAGCATTTACGCTCATGCGTGCCCGCGGTATTAAGGTTGCAGATATCGCTATTTTGGTAGTAGCGGCTGATGATGGGGTGATGCCTCAAACCGTTGATGCAATTAAAAGAGCTAAGCTTGCTGAAATACCTATCATTGTTGCTCTCAATAAGATAGATAAAGCAACGCCTGCTCAAATTGAAACGGCAAAACGGCAACTTGCACAGCATGATCTCACTCCCGAAGAATGGGGAGGAGATACCGTATGCTTACCTATTTCTGCCAAGCTAGGTACCGGTATTGATGAATTGCTCGATGTTATTGTTCTACAATCGCAGCTGATGGATTTAAAAGCAAATATATCTATTCCTGCACGTGGTTTTGTTCTTGAATCTACTGTCGAAAAGGGTCGTGGTCCTGTCGCTACGGTCATTTGCCAACATGGGATACTGAAGGTTGGCGATTATTTTACTGCTGGAAATGCAACGGGGCGCATAAGTTCACTCGTTAATTCTGCAGGGAAAAGAATCCAAGAAGTACCGCCTTCAGTGCCGGTTTTAGTTGCGGGATTCTCAGAGCTTCCGCACGCTGGTGACGCCTTCGAGGTAACAACGCAACAAGCGATAAGGAAAGGGGGCGTGAAAGCTCCATCCAAAACCGCAGAAATTATGAGTAAAACAGGTACTGAAGAATCAGAAATTGCGCTTATCGTAAAAGCAGATAATGCTTCTTCGCGAGAAGCGGTTGCGCATGGACTATCACAATTGAAATCATCGCATAGAACGCTTTCATTAGTGTATACCGGCGTAGGAGATATTAGTGAAAGTGATATTATTCTTGCAGCAGATACCGGTGCAATCATTTATGGCTTTCATGTCAAAGTTCAGCCACATGCTGCTGATCTTGTGCACAAAAAAGGCGTAGAGATAAAAAGCTTTGATATTATTTATAAGCTCATAGAAGATGTTGAGCAGCTCCTAGAAGCAGGCAAACCAGTTAAAATGGTGAGCAAAAAAATAGGAGAGGCAATCGTTCTCAAGGTTTTTGATATTAAAGGACTGGGTATTATTGCTGGTGCTCAGGTGAAAACTGGCCGTTTCATAAGAGATGGTAAGGTAATCATATGGCGCGGTAAGCATAAGGTTGGCGAAGGTTCTATCAAAGGCCTACAGCGCGATCGTAAACCAGTAAAAGAAGTGCATACCGGTTTTGAATGTGCATTCCTTGTTGATGGTTTTGACGCATGGGAAGTTGACGACCGCGTTGAATGTTTCCAAGAAGTTCCGGCATAAGTTTTCCTTTTTCTTCATATTTTCCCCCAAGATAGGTTAAAAGTAACATGTTTTTTTAGTAAGAAACATGTTGCTTTTTTGTAGATTTAGCCATAAAAAAACTCAAAATTCAAAAAAACGCCCTAAACTAAGGCACTTTTTGTTGTTGCAAATGAGTGCATAAAAAGATGTGTTGTTTTTTTTACTCAAAACAGAGAAACTTAATAGTGCTTCATAGTTAGTTTTGTTTTTATAACTATCTTTCTCTCCCTTCAATAGTTATAAGAACAAAAATAGTTGGTGAAGCACTGCTTGTAAGAAAGTGATAGTTAAGGACTCGTAACTTACTACTACAATTCCTTCTTAGCTATACGCTACGGGTCTTTAACTATTACTATCTTCAGGAAAAGCAGGAATCTATTCTCTGTATTCTCATATATTCTCTAAACATTTCTTGTGATTTTCCCAAAAGATTGAGACAAATCTAAAAAATAAGGTTATTTTCCAAAGGTTTCAGTGCAGTGTAACGTGTTGCTTTTAGGTTGATTTTCCAGGAAAAAAACTCAACATTCAAAAAAACGCCCTAAACTAAAGCATTTTTTGTTGTTGCAAACGGATGCATAAAAAGATGTGTTGTTTTTTTTATTAAGAAGAGAGAAACTTAATACTGCTTCATGGTTAGTTTTATGTTTATAACTATCTTTCTCTCCCTTCAATAGTTATAAAGATAAAAATAGTTAGTGAGGCACTGCTTGTAAGAAAGTGATAGTTAAGGACTCGTAAGTTTCTACTACAATTCCTTCTTAGCTTTAATGCTTCGAGTCTTTAACTATTACGATCTTATGAGATAGGTTCAAAAGTATCTTGATTTTCCCTTTATCAATAATCACTTTTAATTATCAGACACCAGAGAATACAGAAGATGCATATTGCGTGCATAATCCTCAAGTTCATCTTTAGGGGTTTCAAGAACTTTAGGTATGGAGTATAACTGCTTATCGTTCATTAGTAAGCGGAATGCTTCAAGGCCAATAGTGCCCTCGCCTATTTCTGCATGCCGATCTACATGGGATCCAAGTTTTTGTTTAGAATCATTCAGATGAATTGCTTTGAGATGAGAAATTCCTAAGATCGTATCGAATTCTTCAAAGACTTTTTTATATCCTTTTTCTGTTGAGAAATCATAGCCGGCTGCCCAAAGATGGCAGGTATCAATACAAAAGCCGATATTCTTTTTTTCATGGACGTTGCTTCGTAGATAAGCAAGCTCTTCAAAGGTTGAGCCCACATGACTACCCTGCCCGGCCATAATCTCTAAGAGGATCATTGTTTTATTGTGTGGCACTCCCTGAAGAACTTCTGTGAGTCCTGCGCTGATCTGTTGCATAACTTTTTGGGGATCGCTCTTTCCGCCTCCAGGATGCAATACTAAGTAGTTAATGCCAAGTGCATTACACTGCTCAATTTCTTTTTTTAGGGTAATGAGGGAATGTTTTACGGTTGCTGCAGTATCAGATCCAAGATTAATAAGATAACTTGCGTGTACCATGGCATGCGTAATGCCCGTTTTATTTTGGGCTTCTTGCACTGCCCTTATAGTACTATCACTGATCTCTTTCATCGCCCATTGCCTATTACTGTGGGTGAAAAATTGAATTGCAGTACATCCTATTGATGCACCTCGTCCGTAGGCGTTTTCTATCCCCCCAGCGATCGACATGTGTGCACCGAGGAGTTGCGTATTTTTTTTCTTCATAAAGACTTTTTTTGGGTTTTTTCCCATATTGTTTTAATAGCTGCTTCCTGCATTATTGCATGGGTACAGCCATACACCACAAAAATATTCTTGTTTTGACCGATAAGATCTTCTATGCAATTTACGATTGCGGTATCTCTGAGCATACTTTTTCGACTTATAACCTTATTGATTATTGTTTCTTCCTCAACGGGATTGGTAATACGATAAAAGATATCTTCATGTAAGCTATCATCAAAACTTTTGCTGAATATTTTTTGGTGGATATCTTTTAGAAGTTCTAAAGTGTATGTTGTGCCAAAATATTTTTGTAGTTCAGAAATGTCTTCTTTTATGGCCAGATCTTTATTAAAATTTCTTCTTATTTTTTCGGCTTTAAGGTGCCAAAAAACGTCTTGGGCAAAAAAAGCATAGGCTACTTCCTCTTCGGGAAATTCTTTCAAAAGCTCTTTGGTGAGCCATGTTTGTTGAGGTTCAGGGCATAAGATATCTATTTTCTCTCGTTCAGCAAGTAATGTAATATACGTACCTTCAGCACCACCCAGTATTGCTTCTTCTTTGCAGTGTTTTAATGGCCTCAAAGATCCTTCGACAAGTACCACACAATTTCTACCCCTAGTTTTGTTTAAGAATTCTTGCCAGAATGCTTCAAGAACAGGGTACTGCTGATCATCTGGATTAAGCGAGTGATTAGCCCCAAAGTAATATACATAGTGATTCTGATCGCTTAATGAAAAAGTATAGGGTCTAGCGTGTTTTGTTTTAGCATACTCTTGATAGCTCATAATAGACCATTGCTGGGCGATTAGAGGAGTAAAGCTTGAGATGAAACAAAAGATACGAATAATGTTTGTCATAGGAAGCATGCCATTTGTTCGTGGGCTTAATAGTTTTTTCTCAGTTTATAACTCAATTACTTTTTCAGCAAATCGAATATCATCAAACCAAGAACCATTATCTTGAACGGTCCAGCATGCTGACAGGACAATGCGTACATAAACCGCCTTGATAAGTCTCTGTCTTTCGATGCCTAGTAATTCTGAAAACAAAGCTATTCGATGAGCCATAATAGATTCTAAATCTCGTTGCTCAGATAATTCTGCGGGATTGCACATAAAAGCGCCAACCTCGTAGGCTGGTTCACCTAGAACTCCTTTAGGATCTATGGCGATACAATCTTGGCCGTTGAGCAGAATATTATCGTGATGGAGATCACCGTGAAGAAGATACTCTTCATCCTCGGTGTTGCGCAATTCTTGTGCAAAGAGAGCTGCTTTCTGTACATGAGGTTGCATTTTTTCTGGTACCGTCAATGTGGAAAATAATGAAAGCCATTGCTCCATGGTGGGGAAGTCAGCTTTATTATTAATGCGGGCAGTCTGTAATCGCTTTATGATAGTGCAGGCATAGTTTACGGCCATGTCGTCATGATACGGGAAAAGAGTTCTTGCTGTCGTTCCCGGCTGCGCTAGCTCGATGAGTATGCCTCCATATGAT
>PRDV01000009.1 GCA_003174035.1 Candidatus Babelota bacterium | reverse complement strand
GCGTCAGAAATAAATTTGAAGGAATTGATGTTTTTGAGTTCGCATTTAGTTCCCAGCATCGTGGCACCCTTTTTGCGAACAGATATATTAGTATCTGCTCTAAAGGCACCCTCTTCCATGTTGCCCGTACAAATGCCGAGATATTGTACAATGAGTCGCAGCGCTTTCAAATATTCACGCGCTTCATAAGAGCTTGAAATATCTGGATAACTAACTGTTTCTAAAAGTGGCGTCCCTGCCCTATTTAAATCAACATAACTTTCATTGCTCAGGGCTGCGTGGATATTTTTCCCCGCATCTTCTTCCATATGGATGCGTATAAGACGAATTTTTTTAATAGACTCATCTTCAAGGCGAATAGCCACATACCCTTCTTGGCAAATCGGCTTATCGCTTTGGGTGATTTGATAACCTTTAGGCAGATCAGGATAAAAATAATGTTTGCGAGCAAATTCAGAATGATGGGCTATAATGCTATGTGTTGCAAGGCCTGCTTTTATAGCATCGACAATAACCGCTTTATTAAGAAGTGGCAATACACCCGGTTGCCCGGTGCATCGCTGGCAGATGTTGGTATTGGGGATATCTGATCCGCCATTGGAACAGGTACAAAAGATTTTGGATTTTGTTGTTAACTGCACATGTACTTCGATGCCGATATTTACTTCATAATCGGGATATTTTTCTAATATCGAACGCATTTCTTTCACCGTTTTCTCCTCGGAACAAGCTCATTATACAGTCTAAAGTAGCATAAATGCCATTGATTGTATATTTGATTGGGGGAATCATTCTTTGGCTGCAATCCAGCCTTCATTGCATAGTAAATTCCTTAACTTTAAGTATACTCAATCGGATTTTGTCATAAATATCAACATAACAACAAAATGTTATTTGACAAAGACTCTGCTAAAGGGTATTTTGGATTGAAATTCACTTTTCATTCGCACTCAGTGACGAATTTCGTCACTGAGTGTAAACGGTTTAGGCAATATGTTGTTAAAAGATTATCTAGAAGCTCAAATGGCGCGTGGAAAATGTTGTTTTTCTCTACAAGACGTTTATACTACATTGAAGCAATCTAGGGATGCAATTCGACAAGCCATCACTCGTCTATTGACCAAAGGAGAATTAGTTAGTCCAACACGCGGATTTTATGTTATAATTCCGCCCGAATATAGGATACTTGGCTGTATACCTGCTGATCAATTTTTACCCTATTTGATGAAATATTTAGGTCAGCGCTATTATGGGGCACTTTTAACCGCTGCTAGTTATCATGGGGCATCACATCAAGCGCCACAAGTTTATCAGATAATGATTGAGAAAGTATTAAGACCGATTGTCTGCGGTCGAGTTAGGATTAATTTTATAACAAATTCGCAGCTGATGAACACTCCCACTACGAGCGTTGAAACACCTAAGAGTAGATTTATTATCTCTACTCCAGAAGCTACCGCTATGGATCTTTTGAGATTTATTAAGCAGAGCGGTGGTTTGGACCATATAGCAACAATTCTTATCGAGCTCGTGGAAAGTATTAATATAAAAGAATTTAAAGTCCTTTTGAATGTACAGCATGGAGTTGCTTGGAAGCAACGATTGGGTTATTTGTTGGAGTTGCTTGGCTCGAAAAGATTGGCAAATATTGTAAAACGAAGTCTTGCAGCAGTGCCTAAGATTAACTACGTGCAACTTAACCCGTATACTAAAATTCCTCGTTCGGCACGTAAAAATAGAAGATGGAAGATTATTGAAAATGCAGTTATAGACCCCGATATATGATTGTTAAATTTTGGAATGGCGTCCACTTAAGGTAATTAGTCTAATGATTTCCAATTGATTCTGGATGAAAATTATTTAAAAATAAAAAAACCCTTGATTTTGGCTGGAAAAATGAGTTAGTATTTCAAATATAGGCATTAGAAGTAGAATTAAATTAGGAGATAGCTTATGAAAGTAAGAAAAGTGCTTGTAGCAGCTTTGTTACTCGGAAGTCCAGCAGTAGTTGTATTGTCATTATATGGTGCCCTACCCTCACAAATTTGTAAACGCGAACGCTTAAACGAGCGTTGCAATCTGAATCAAGATTGTTGTGAAGGCAATGAATGTGATGCCTTTGGGTATTGTGTGCCAAAACGTGCATATGTTCCAAAATCATAAAAGGTATAAATACATGCATTTATGTCAAAGAGCAAAACCCGTAAATACATGTAAAAAATTAAATGTATAGAATGGTTCAAATACATTAATTAAGTAGGTTTAGGTGTTAGTATGTTTATACTAAAATACATACTAAAGCCTAAAAGCTTCCCTTTTTACAAATACACAAAACACAGACCTATAGAGATATCAATACATTTTATGTGTTTATTAAATACATAAAATTACATCGTTAGTGGCGTTTTGGGTAATTACCAATAAGTATGTAATGGTTTAAATCATCGCATAATAATAATTTAAGCATAAGCAATAAATTACTTACAACAATCAAACACCTGCATTGCGTATATTTATGTGATTTAATAAAACAAGCACAATACATCCCTTTGGTGATATCTGATGTATTTATGACTATACACTAAATTGCGTTGATTTCCCCAAATAAGTAAATACCTATTTAAAGTCAAAAGTATTCATCCCAAGTAAATCATAAAAGGTAGGTAAAGAATGCTTATGCTTCATTTTGCCCATTGAGGGGTTTTAAGTTTTTACCTTCTAATCATTCTATGCATATTTTAATGCTCTTTAATGAAAACCAATTAATAGATGTAATCACCGCGAAAAGGCTATTTACCCTAATGGCTAAAAATGAATATAAAGCCTCGTTAAGGATATTTATGTCTATTGTGCTCAATACTTAAATAACTTCTATGAGGAGATAGGAGGTGAAAAAGTCAATACTTCTCTTAACTGCTTTACCTTATAAGAGGGTGTTGAAGAAAAAAACATAATTGTTGTTTTTGTACACTAAGCATGGTATTATGTACCCGAACTTGAACTTTTTAAATAGGAAACCGATGCGAAAGATAGCGATTATTAATCAAAAAGGAGGTAGTGGGAAGACCACAACCACGGTTAATCTTGCGGCTTCGTTGGCGGCTAAAAAAAGAAAAGTTTTGGTAATAGATTTAGATCCTCAAGCATCCACTTCACAGTGGTTTGGTGTAACTGTAGTTGAAAAGGGCCTTTTAAGTGTATTTACTGAAAATGTACCTTTAGCTTCTGTTATAGCAAGCACTGAATCTCCTGGCATAGCGCTCATCCCTTCTTCTTCCTGGCTGATAGGCCTCGAGAAAGCGCTTGCCAATGAAGTGGGTGCTGAAACAATTCTAAAGCAGAAGCTGCAAGCGCTTGACACGAAGAGCTGGGATTATGTTCTTATTGATTGTCCACCAGCCTTGGGAATTTTAACGATCAATGCGCTTACAGCCTGCGAAGAGGTTATCGTGCCTGTTGAGGCTCGCATTATGGCGGTCAACGGGTTAGTGCAATTGTTGCAAACTGTTGATATTGTTCGCCATCGTTTAAATAGCTCTCTTAAAATATCGGGCATTGTTCCCTGTAGAGTAGACTCGCGTACGCGTCATTCAAAAGAAGTTGTGGATGAGCTGCGAAAGAACTTCAGTGAGCTTGTGTATAAAACGGCGATTCGTGAAAATGTACGATTATCTGAGGCTCCCTCCTTTGGTAAGCCAATCAATGAATATGATCCAAATAGCAATGGTGCTCATGATTATAAGGCGCTCGCGCTCGAAGTTATTAAGCAAGAACAAGCGCTTTCATAAAAGGTAATAGATGAAACAAAAGACTATAGGAATAAATCCCTTAGAGGAGTACTTGTCCAAAGGCAAAGAGCAGAAAGTACCTGAGGTTGTCGAAGTTGAACAGCATGCTGCGCCTCTTGTGTTAGTTGGAGAGCCAACTCCTGTTAGCGAAATAGTTGTTGCGCAAGAAGAAACAATCAGGGGAAAGCAACGTATTACTTTGCATATCTCTGCCGAGGTAATAGATCGCCTTAAAAATGCCGTCTATTGGGAGCCAGGACTCACGTTAGCTGGTTTTGCTGAGGAGGCGCTTGAGAAAGCGCTCAACGATATGGAATCAGAGCGTGGCAAGCCATTCCCCCAGCGTAGGCAACATCGTCTTAAAGGTGGCAGGCCTATTATTTAAGAGCCAATTTAAATGTATTGATCGGGCAATTGTCTGAGCTCGATAGAATAATTTTGCATCCAAACTCCTTCTCAAGAACAAGTATCGCATTATATTCTATGGTCGTGATGTATTTAAAAATTGCCTCATGCACCATAACCGTACATACACCTTTTGGATGCTTATTTTCGAGTTCTTGTTTGAGATTGCGCAGAATACTATAGGCCTCATTCGGAATAGACTTTACATACCCCAATCCCGCGCAGGTGCCGCACTGATGCATAAGCTCATGCATAAGTGTCTTGCCAGATCGTTTACGCGTCATCTGTACAAGGCCAAATTCAGAAACCTTAAGTACCACTGATTGGAACTTGTCCCGCTCTTTAAGAGTTTTTTCAAAAAAACGGAACAATTTTTGTTTATTGGATCCACTTGCCATATCGATAAAGTCAATAACGATGAGTCCGCCTATGTTGCGTAAGCGTAATTGGCGTACAATCTCCTCAGCTGCCTCGAGATTTGTCTTTAAAATGGTATCTTCAAGATTGGATTGTCCAATAAATCGGCCAGTATTTACGTCAACCACGGTCATAGCTTCTGTTGTTTCTATGACAATAGAGCCGCCTGAGCGCATGTATACCTTACGTTGTAATGCTTGCTCGATTTGAGGCTCGATGTTGTATTTTTCAAACAGAGGCGGAGGCCCTTGATAGTATTTAACTTTAAATGCATGCTCAGGAGCGATATTTTTTACGAATTTATATACACGAGATTGATTTTCCTCGCTATCGCTTAATACCGTCTCTACATCATAATCAAGATGATCCCGCACCATTTGGAGTGAGAGATCAATATCTTCATAAATTTTTTCTTTAGGGGCCGCTTCAGTATATTTTGCTAATATATTCTTCCATATAGATACAAGGTATGCCAGATCCTGCAAAATTTCATTGGCTCCCTGTCCTTCGGATGGGGTACGTAT
>PRDV01000061.1 GCA_003174035.1 Candidatus Babelota bacterium | reverse complement strand
GCGAAACTTCGCATGCAAATACCGGGAGGCGCGGCGACGCCGGCACCACCAGTGGGTGCTGCCTTAGGGCAACAAGGGGTAAACATTATGGAATTCTGTAAGCAGTTTAATGCTAAAACTGCTGATAAGAAAGGCCAGACAGTTCCTGTTGTCGTAACGGTCTATACTGATAAAAAATTTGATTTTATTATCAAGACCCCGCCAGCCTCCGAGCTGATAAAGAAGAAGATCAACCTTGCAAAGGGTGCCTCTAAGCCGGGAACGGATAAAGTAGGTTCCGTTTCAATGAAGGATCTTCAAGAGATAGCAAAGCTAAAGATGGCAGACTTAAATGCCCATACGATCGAGCAGGCAACGAAAATCATTGCTGGTAGCGCGCGTAGTATGGGACTCGAAGTGGTTGAGTGAGGCGTCTATGATACATCATGGTAAAAAATATCGCGCTGCACGGGAAAAACTGTCAGCGGTAAAACCAGTGTCGTTTGCTGAAGGATTGAAAAAAGTCAAAGAACTTGCCTACGCTAAGTTTGATGAGTCAGTTGATGCTAACATCAATGTTGGTATCGATCCATCAAAAGGTGATCAGGTAGTTCGTGGCTCAGTCCTCTTGCCCCATGGCACGGGAAAGAAAGTTAAAATAGCGGTGTTTGCTAAAGGCGATCATGCTGAGGCGGCACGCAAAGCTGGTGCAGATTACGTCGGGGCAGAAGACCTCATTGAAAAAATTGAAGGTGGCTGGCTCGATTTTAATAATGCAGTGGCAACACCGGATCTTATGGGACTGGTAGGGCGCGTGGCTAAGATATTAGGGCCACGTGGTCTCGTGCCTAATAAGAAAACCGGTACGGTGACATTTGATGTTGCTGATGTTGTAGCTGATCTTAAAAAGGGACGGCTCTTTTTTAAGAATGATAAAAATGGGATTGTACACTTTTCGTTTGGCAAGGTATCGTTCGATGTGTCTACATTAGAAGAGAACTTGGCGGCTTTTATACGAGCACTTCTTGCATCAAAGCCCCCTTCATCAAAAGGGAAGTTTGTCAGAAAAGTCACGGTCTCATCAACGATGGGTGTGGGTGTCCCGCTCAACGTAGATGAAATTTCTTGATGTAACAGACAGTGTCTGTCTGAAAGGATCAGTATGAATCGCCAAGAGAAACAACAGATTATAGATGCAATGAAGCATGACTTTAAAGAGTCACAAGCGGCGTTCGTTGTTGATATGCAAGGAATGACCGTGGAGGCTGTGCAAGGCTTGCGTCGTCAGCTCTATCAAAAACAAGGAAAGATAAAAGTCGCTAAAAATACGCTTCTTAAAAGAGCGACGAGCGATATACCGGGAATTAATGATTTAGCACCGTACTTTAAGGATCAGATAGCAATCATATTTGCGCCAACTGAGGCGCCAGCAATTGCTAAGATCCTTGCAAGCGTTGCTAAAGAACAAGAAAAATTGAAGCTTAAAGCGGGAGCCCTCGATGCACGGCTTATTACGCTTGAGCAGATTGAATTTCTTGCCTCATTGCCTTCTAAGGAAATACTGCTTGCAAAACTATGCGGTACCTTACAGGCCCCAATTGCAAACTATGTAAGTATTCTCAATCAGCTTATTGTACGCTTGTTGTGGGTGCTTAAAGAAATTGAAAAGACAAAACAGTCCTGACCAGTATAACCTCGAGGAGAAACCGTGGCTAAACAAGAACAATTAATACAAGACATTGGCAATATGACCGTACTTGAGCTTGCGGAGCTCGTAAAAGCCCTAGAAACCAAATTTGGTGTTTCAGCAGCTATGCCTATAGCCGCTGCGGGCGCTGCGGCAGCTCCTGAAGCTGGCGCTAAAAAGGAAGAAGAAAAATCTGAATATAAAGTAGAGCTCACTGAAGGCGGTGCTGATAAGATCAAAGTTATTAAAGCACTTCGCTCAGTGACCACCTTGGGTCTTACTGAAGCTAAGGCTGCAGTAGAAGGTGCACCTTCTGTCATTGCTGAAGCTGCTTCAAAAGATGACGCAAAGAAAATGAAGGAAGCACTTGAAGCTGCAGGAGCTAAAGTTAAGCTTTCTTAAAAACTGAGCAGCGTGAGCCTTTATTGTAAGGGCTCACGCTGTGATTGATTCGCGCTCAATTGCAAACACGTGTGTACGGTAATGCATTGCTGTTTAGGTAATGAGATACCAACCAGATACTATCTGAAACAGACATCGTCTGAAAACAGACAGTGTCTGACACAAAGTGTTTAGCGCACAGATAGACGTTACCATCACGATAAGGAGCCGCTGAATGTCAAGCCCTCGAACACACAAAGAACCGATTCGTCGGTCATTTGGTAAGATCAAAGATATAGTACCCGTACCTAATTTAATAGAGATACAATCACGATCATTCAATGAATTTGTGCAGTTGGATTGCTTGCCTACTGAACGAGAACTTATTGGACTTGAAAAAGTATTTAAGGATATTTTCCCGATCGAATATAACGATCGGATGACGCTCGAATATGTAAGCTATGAGTTAGGCTCCTGGTCATGTACATGCGGCAAGTTAACCGGTATTGTCAATAGATATAACTGGAGCTGCTCTTCGTGTAAAAAGTCGGATACCTCTCGCTTAAATGCGCATATGGAGTGTACCTTCTGCCATAAGAATACAGCGCGTTACAAAACATGCTCAAACTGTTTGGCGCGCGTGACCGTACAGTTACCGCTCACGCTCGATGAATGTCGATCAAGCGGACAAACGTTTGCTATGCCTTTAAAGGTAAAGCTACAGCTCATTACCTGGGATGTAGAAGAGGCTACGAGCAAAAAGGTACTGCGGGATATTAAAGAGCAAGACATTTTCTTTGCTGATGTGCCTATCATGGCTGATTTATATGAGTCAGAGGGTCAATTTAAATTAGGGAATTTGGGAACATTTTTAATTAACGGTGTCGATCGCGTTATTGTGAGTCAGCTCCATCGTTCACCAGGGGTGGTGTTTTCACAAAGCAAGAAAGTAAAAGATACCCGGGGGCGTCCTTTCTATTTAGCACGTATTATTCCTATGAGAGGATCCTGGATTGACTTCGAATTTGATACGAATGATTACTTGCAAGTGCGCATCGATAAAAAGAAAAAGATACTGGTAACGACATTCTTACAGGCATTAGGGGTGCCAAGGGAAGAAATTATTTCACTCTTTTATCGCTTTGATACTATTACAGCACAAAAAGGTGAATTTTATCAGATGCTTGATGAAAAGCTATTAACAACACGTATAGAAAAAGGTATGCTGCCAACCTATGCCAAGGAAGCGGATCTTGTAGGCAAGCGTATTACCAAGGATATGATTGCACTGCTCACTAAAGCGGGCGTTGATCGTTTATTGCTTCGCAAAACGAATCTGGTTAACCGGGTTTTTGGCAGTGATGTTATAGATCCTGACACGGGTGAATTAGTCATTGAGCAGGGAACAACGCTTACTGAAGATGTGTATGCACAACTGAGTAAGTTTCCTCATGTGCAATTTAATCTTATTAGCTCCTCTGGTTATGTATTCCAGCCGACGATTGCTATTACCTTAACGCAGGATCGTTGTTATACCGAAGAGGATGCTCTCAAGGAAATTCATACCAAAGTCTGGCCAGGTGATAGTGCATCTATCGAAGAAGTTAAAGAGCGGCTCTATGGTTCATTTTTTAATGGACGCTTATACGATCTTACCAAAGTGGGCCGTATTCGCATGAATCGCAAACTAGGACTCTCCATAGATGAGTCCGTTGCTACGCTTACTAAGGAAGATATTCTGGCTACTATTAAGTATTTGGTGAATCTTCGCGAACGCGGTGAAGGTGAGCTTGATGATATCGATCACTTGGGCAACCGACGTGTGCGCTTGGTAGGAGAGCTCCTTAATAATCAGATTTATGTGGGATTATTGCGCATCGAGCGTATTGTGCGCGAGCGCTTTAGAATACAAGAAACGCATGGCGCACTTATGCCGCAAGATTTTCTTAATGTCAAACCGCTTAATGCTGTTTTAAGAGAATTCTTTGGTACCGGTCAGTTATCCCAGTTTATGGATCAAACGAATCCACTTTCAGAAATTGCCCATAAAAGAAGGCTCTCAGCTCTCGGGCCTGGGGGTGTGATGAAAGATCGTGCAACCTACGAAATACGGGACGTACATACGTCACACTATGGTCGTATTTGCCCTATCGAGACGCCTGAAGGTCAAACCGTCGGTTTGATTTCGTCACTATCAACCTATGCATTTGTGAATGATCTTGGGTTTATTGA
This sequence comes from Candidatus Babelota bacterium, assembly GCA_003174035.1. Lineage (GTDB taxonomy): Bacteria > Babelota > Babeliae > Babelales > Babelaceae > PRDV01. The sequence continues at coordinate 24,889 of PRDV01000061.1, read as the reverse complement.
GACTGCGTATCGACCAGTCAATAAAGGTAAATTGCTTGATGAAGTCGTCTTTTTAGATGCTTTTGAGGAAAGCGATAAATTCTTAGCCCAAGCGAGTAGCGTTGATGAGAAAACAAAAGAGCTTGCTACAGAAATGGTATTTGCTCGTCAAGGAATGAACTTCCTGTATGCAGACGCGCAGAAAATCGATTATGTTGATCTTTCACCAAAGCAGCTTGTATCGGTTTCTACGGCGCTCATTCCGTTTTTAGAGCATGATGACGCATCCCGTGCACTTATGGGATCGAACATGCAACGGCAAGCTGTTCCTATCATTAAAATGCAGGCGCCTTTAGTAGGTACTGGCATGGAGCAAGAAATTGCCCGTGCATCAGGTGCTATGATTGTGGCGAAGCATGATGGGGTAGTCGAGTACGTTTCCTCTGAAAAAATTGTGGTCCGCGTCGATGAGGCCTCATTTAAAAATACCGATGACTGGGTGAGCCAGGGTGTTGATACGTACTATTTGAGAAAATTCCAGCGCTCCAGTTACTATACCTGGATACACCAATCACCGATCGTTAAAACCGGTGATCGTGTCAAAGCGGGAGATATTTTAAGTAATGGTACTTCAGTACTCAATGGTGAACTTGCACTAGGCGCAAATCTCAATGTTGCCTTCATGCCATGGCACGGCTATAACTTTGAGGACGCGATTGTCTTAAGTAAACGCTTAGTGGCGGAAGACGTATTAACGTCGGTGCACATTGATGAATACGTCGTAGAAGCACGGGATACCAAACTGGGGCCTGAAGAAATTACCCGCGATATTCCTAACGTGAGCGAAGCTGCCCTGACCGGCCTTGATGAGGACGGTATCGTCAGGATTGGTACGCGCGTACGTCCGGGAGATATCTTGGTAGGTAAAGTTACCTTAAAAGGTGATATTCAGTATTCACCAGAAGAAAAATTATTACGGGCGATTTTTGGAGAAAAATCTCGCGAAGTGCGCGATACGTCTCTGCGGGTTCCACCAGGAATTGAAGGTACCGTTATTGATGTGAAGATCTTCTCACGAAGCGGTATGCGTAAGGATAAGCGCTATAAAGAAATGGTAGCTGCTGAAACGATGCGTATTGAAGCAGATGCAGCAATGCATGTAGCTGCGCTTGAAAAAATGGTTGCTGCAAAAATTAAAGAGCTCTCATCAACTAAGAGCAAAGAGAACACAGCGCTCGTTGAGAATCTCACCTCATCGCTTGAAAATCAGATTCGTATTTTGCAAGGACTTAAGGAAGAGCGTATTAATCGCTTGAAAAAGGGTGATCCACTTCCTTCCGGTGTTATCAAAATGATTAAGGTATACATCGGAATGAAGCGGCATGTATCGGTGGGTGATAAAGTTGCAGGACGCCACGGAAACAAAGGTGTGGTGTCAGTGATTGTACCACGAGAAGATATGCCCTTTATGGATGATGGTAGCCCCGTCGATATTGTGCTCAATCCACTGGGTGTGCCTTCTCGTATGAACGTAGGGCAAATCTTAGAAACGATATTAGGCTTTGCAGGAAAGAATTTTGGTCAGCAGATCGGGGATCTTCTTAAAGAGCAGGCTACAGGCGAAGTAAAAAAACAGCTTGAAGTTGCTTATGGTAAAGAGCTTATTGCTGAGTACGCACAAAAATATGGCGATGAAGCAGTTATAGAACTGGCACGCAGATCAGCCAAAGAGGGTGTTTGCTTTGCAACTCCGGTATTTGATGGCGCTGATTTTGAAAAGGATATTCAACCGCTTATCAAGGCAACGCAGGGCTCCATGACCGGTTCGTATAGAATACGAGATGGTCGTACGGGTGACTTCTTTGCGCAGCCAGTGACGGTTGGTAATATTTATATAATGAAATTGAACCATATGGTTGACGATAAGCTGCATGCTCGTTCAGTCGGGCCATACTCTCTGGTAACGCAACAACCACTGGGCGGTAAAGCGCAGCAGGGTGGTCAGCGTTTCGGGGAAATGGAAGTATGGGCACTTGAAGCGCATGGTGCTTCCTATACCTTGCAGGAAATGTTGACGTATAAATCGGATGACGTGGTAGGGCGCCACAAGGTGTATGAAGCCTTGGTGAGAAATGAGGATGTGCCAGAACCAGGACTTCCAGAATCATTTAACGTATTGATTAAAGAACTTCAAAGCTTAGGGTTGAGAATAGATCTCTTTAAGAGCGGCAAGGAGGAAGTCAGTGAGTAACCAACGTAGCCAACTGCTTGAGCGGTTTCGCGAGTATATTAATACTGCGCAGTTTAATGCATTAAAAATCGGTCTTGCCTCTCCTGATAAAATACGATCATTGTCGTATGGAGAAGTTAAAAAGATCGAAACTATTAACTATAGAACCTTGAAACCTGAACGGGACGGGCTCTTTTGCGCTCGCATTTTTGGTCCCGTGAAAGATTGGGAATGCAACTGTGGTAAATATAAGCGGATGAAACACCGCGGTATTACCTGTGAGAAATGTGGTGTTGAAGTTATACAAGCCCGCGTTCGACGCGAACGGATGGGGCATATTGAATTAGTAGCACCCGTTTGCCATATTTGGTATCTCAAAGGGATTCCAAGTTATTTGGGCCTTATTATGGATATGGCTATCAAAGATCTTGAACGCGTAATTTATTTTGATGCGTATATGGTAATTCATCAAGGTAAGTCACCGTATCCTCGTAAGTTCTTACTATCAACTGCTGAATACGAAGGATATCTCGATGCGCATCCTGAAGATCATGAGTTTGCAGCTGAAACAGGTGCTGAAGCTATCAAGCAGGCTCTTGCATTGGTTGATCTGCATCAAGAAGTTGCAAAGCTTGAGGATGACTATACCAAGATCGTTTCAGTAGCATCTCGTCATAAAATTTTGCGCCGCATTAAGGTGATCAGAAGCCTTATTCAGGGGAATCTAAGACCTGAATGGATGGTTATGACTATCTTACCAGTGCTTCCGCCTGACTTAAGGCCCTTAGTGCCTTTAGAAGGTGGCAGGTTTGCAAGCTCAGATTTGAATGAACTCTATCGCCGTGTACTTAACAGAAATATTCGTCTGCAACGGCTTATAGAAATAGAAGCTCCTTCCGTCATTATTAAAAATGAAAAGCGTATGCTCCAAGAGTCAGTTGATGCGCTCATTGATAATGGCCGCCGTGGTCAGCCAGTGCGTGGGCCTAATCGTCGACCACTTAAATCGCTCAGTGAAATGCTCAGAGGTAAGCAGGGTCGTTTTAGACAGAACTTGCTCGGTAAGCGTGTGGATTATTCAGGCCGTTCGGTGATTGTCGTCGATCCTGAATTGCGACTCGATCAGTGCGGACTTCCAAAAATTATGGCGCTTGAGCTCTTTAAATCGCACGTGTTTGCTGAACTTCTTGAGCGGGAAATCGCCCCTAATTTACGCGTTGCTAAGCGCATGGTGGAAGAATCAGTTCCTGAAGTTTGGGACGTTCTTGAAGATATTGTGAAGGGCTATCCGGTACTACTCAATCGTGCTCCTACTCTACACAGACTTGGTATACAAGCATTTTATCCGATTTTGGTGGATGGCAAAGCAATAAAAATTCACCCACTCGTGTGCGGTGCCTATAACGCTGACTTTGACGGTGACCAGATGGCGGTTCACGTACCATTAAGCAAAAATGCCAAAGAAGAATCATCTACGTTAATTCTTTCAACACAGAATATTCTCTCAGCTGCTAATGGTAGGCCGGTAATGGTACCTACTCAGGATATGGTTTTGGGCTTACACTATATTACCAAAGTTCGTCTTCAGGAACAGGGTGAAGGCATTGTATTTGCAAGCCCTGCTGAAGTAGTAAGTGCCTATCAAATGGGCCAAGCAAAATTACATGCCCGTATTAAAGTACGACTCAATGGGGATCTTGTTGAAACCACCGTTGGTAGGGTTATGCTTTTCGAGGCGTTGCCTCAGGGCTCTCAATTTGCTTGGGTTAATAAAGTTATGACCAAAAGCGATTTGACCAAGCTCGTTGAGCGGGTATATAGCTTCTTTGGAAGCGAGGCTACCGTACGTTGCCTTGACCGTATCAAAAAGCTTGGCTTTTATAACTCAACGATGGCAGGTATCTCATTTGCTATTAATAACCTTATTGTGCCGGCAAAAAAAGATGAGATCATCGCTAAAGCAGAAAAAGAGGTTCAAAAAATTGAACAGCTGTATATGGATGGGGTTATTACCAATGGAGAGCGCTATAATAAAGTGCTGAGTTTATGGTCAAATGCGACCGCTGAGGTGGCTTCGCAGGTGACCAAGGATCTTGAGCGACTTGATAGTACCTCCTATGTGAATGCGGAAAAAGATTTCCAGCCATTCAATCCGATATTTATGATGCTCGAATCAGGAGCTCGTGGATCCAAAGAGCAAATTCGCCAGCTCGTGGGGATGAGAGGTTTGATGGCAAAACCATCCGGTGAAATTATGGAAACCCCGGTTAAGACAAACTTTAGACAGGGCTTAAGCGTATTTGAGTACTTCATCTCTACCCACGGTGCGCGTAAAGGTCAGGCTGATACGGCGCTTAAGACAGCAAACTCCGGGTATCTTACCCGACGTTTAGTTGACGTAGCTCAGGACGTGGTTATTTCCATGCAGGATTGCAAAACATTAGGCTCGGTTAATATTGAAGATTTGAAGGAAGGTGGGGATGTCCTTTACGGCCTTGGCGCACGCGTATTTGGAAGAATCGCGGCGACTGATGTGAAAGATCCCGTTTCCGGCCAGATTATTTTAAAGCAAGGTGATCCTGTAATGCGTGATGATATTGAAAGGATTAGTGATTCTTCACTTTCGAAGATACCGATTCGATCAACGTTGGTCTGCCAAGCAAAACGGGGCGTCTGTGCCGTGTGCTATGGTATAGATTTATCCCGCGGCGAATTAGCTGATGTGGGCGCAACAGTAGGAATCATTGCAGCTCAATCCATTGGTGAACCGGGAACACAGCTTACTATGAGAACATTCCACGTAGGGGGTATTGCAAGTGTCGCGGAACAATCATCTTTCGTTTCGAAATTCGAAGGGATTGTGACTCTGCGCGATAGCCGTACGGTAACCAATCGTGAAGGCAAGAATGTTGTACTCAGCCGTAAAGCGAAACTTCTGGTGCTTTCGCCAGATGGGCGTGAACTGCAACGCTATGACCTTGAATATGGTGCAAACCTGCTGGTAGTTGATGGGCAAAAAGTAGCACCGGGTACCCTGCTTGCGCAGTGGGATGGTAACAACAAGGTACTTTTGACCGAACAAAAAGGTACGGTGAAATATCTTGATTTGATTGATAACGTAACGGTGCGTGAGCGGTTTGATGAAACAACGCGACGATCCGCAAAAATGGTGGTTGAGCATAAAGGTGAATACCAGCCAGCCATAGCTATTATGAATGATAAAGGCGAAGAGCTTGCCCAGTATTATTTACCAACGAATGCCTATTTAACCGTTGAAGATGGCCAGAAAGTAGAAGTTGGTGAAATTCTCGTGAAAGTGCCGCGTGAAGCAACAAGAACTAAGGATATTACCGGGGGTCTTCCTCGTATCGCCGAGCTCTTTGAAGCACGTATGCCAAAAGAACCTGCAATTCTTGCAGATATTGATGGGGAAGTGGTATTTGGGGGTATTCAGCGTGGACAAAGAAAAATCTCCATTACCAATGGAGAGCAAACCTTTGATTATTTGATACCGCGTGGTAAACAGGTTAACGTCCTTAATGGTGATAGAGTAAGCGCAGGTGATCAGATTACCTCGGGTACTCCTATCCTGCATGACTTATTGAGAATATTGGGGCCTGATGTGCTGCAACGGTATTTAGTGAATCAGATACAGCAGATTTACCGACTCCAGGGTATTGATATTAACGATAGGCATATTGAGCTTATTGTGCGCCAAATGCTCAGGAAGGTACGTGTTGTTGATCCAGGTGATACCAACTTCCTCATAGGGGATAGAGTTGATCGTATTCACTTTAAAACGGTAAATGAAGCCTTACAGGCGGAAGGTAAGAAAATAGCAGCTGCTAAACCGCTTCTCATGGGGATTACCATAGCATCTTCGCTTTCCGAAAGCTTTATTTCGGCAGCATCGTTCCAAGAAACGACCCGAATTTTAGCCGAAGCGGCGGTAGGTGGTCAAGTTGATTATCTCTATGGTTTGAAAGAAAATGTTATTATAGGTAAACTGATTCCAGCAGGAACCGGAATTAAACCATTTAATGCCAAATACTTGGGGAAGCATACGAGAAGCAGAGAAGTGTAATAAGAAACAGGCGCATAGCTCAGCGGTAGAGCACTGCTTTGACGTAGCAGGGGCCAGCGGTTCAAATCCGCTTGCGCCTACCAGAAACAGATAGTATCTGAGCAGACGATGTCTGAGCAGACGATTTTGAAATGAATGATAGAAGTACTGATTGTACAAGGAGTTATAAACAATGGCACAGAATAAATCAGCAATAATTGCCGATTTTAAACAACATGCGCAGGATACCGGATCAATGGAGGTGCAAATTGCCCTTATGAGTGATCGGATTAAATATTTAACTGAGCATTTAAAAACACATGCGAAGGACTTTAGCTCAAAACGGGGATTACTGCTTTTGGTAGGCCAACGCCGCCGTTATTTACGGTATCTTGAAAAAAATGATGAAACTAAATACAAAGAATTGATTAGTCGTCTGGGCTTACGAAAATAAGGAACCGCTTGATGGAAAAAAAATTTTTTTTGCCTGACTTCGGCTATGAGGTAACAACGGGTAAATACGCACAACAGGCTGATGGAGCAATTTGGCTGCAACAGGGTGGTACGGTGGTATTATCAACGGTTGTTTCGGCACCTAGTACTGATTTTCCCGGCTTTCTACCCTTGACCGTTGATTATCGTGAATTATATTCTGCCGCAGGTAAGATTCCTGGGGGTTATTTTAAGAGAGAAGGCAAATTTTCCGATCGAGAAGTCCTCGTTGCTCGTTTAACTGATCGTTCAATTCGGCCATTATTCCCGGTAAATTTCTTTGACCAACTACAGATCCTTACTACGGTCTATTCTGTTGATAAAGAGCATGCGCCCTATACGCTTTCCTTAATTGCGTCATCGCTTGCACTTTCCATCTCAAAGATTCCCTTTTTGGGGCCTCTTGGTGCAGCAGATGTTGCACGCATTGAAGGGCAATGGGTCGTGAATCCAACGTGGTCGCAGATCCAAGCTTCCGATGTGAAAATTACGGTTGCAGGGACTGCAGATGGCATCGTTATGGTTGAAGGATCCTGTAATCAAATTTCAGAAGCTGAATTTATCGATGTGCTCTTTCTTGCCCATGATACCATTAAAAAGCAGGTGGCTTGGCAGAAAGAGATTCAAAAGGAAGTGGGCGAACCTAAATATGAAATTGTTGACCAATTTGATTGGTCACTCTGGAGAAAACGAGCTGAAGAGTTTTTAACCCCAGCGACGGTTTCTACCATGTATATTGCTGACAAAGTTGAGCGCAGTAATGCTATGGATCAGCTCAAGCAAAGCTTTTTTGCGACCTATGAAAAAGAAGCTGAGGAGCTTAAAATTTCTCGTACCTTCCTTCAATATGTCTTTGATGAAGTACTTGAAATGGTCATAACTGAAGACAGCTTTAAGCGCAATAAGCGTGTTGATAATCGTGCCTTTGATGAAATACGAAGAATTTATGTGGAAGTGGGTCTTTTACCATTCAATCATGGATCGGCACTCTTTCAGCGAGGAAGAACGCAGGCACTGGTGAGCGTTACGCTCGGCGGTGGTGCGGATGAGCAACGTATTGAAGATATTATGACTGAGCCAACAGAGAACTCTTTTATGCTGCACTACAATATGCCACCATTTTCGGTGGGTGAAGTGCGTGGTATGCGAGCCCCTGGCCGTCGTGAAGTGGGTCATGGCTATTTAGCAGCTTCTGCCATACGCCAAGTACTACCGAGTGAGACTGATTTTCCTTACACGATTCGTATCGTTGCCGATATGCTTGAATCTGATGGGTCTACCTCAATGGCAACAACCTGTGGGGCTACCATGGCGCTCATGAATGCAGGTGTTCCGATCAGCAGTATGGTGAGCGGTGTGGCGATGGGCCTTCTGCAAAATAAAGAAGGCAAATTCCAAGTGCTCTCCGATATTGCAGGCATAGAAGATGCTTTTGGCTTAATGGATTTTAAGGTGACGGGGACCGATCGCGGTATTACCGCTATCCAGATGGATATCAAAGCTAAGCATGGCCTTGAGCGTGCAGTATTTGAGCGTGCTTTAGAGCAGGCCAAAAAAGGACGTTTACATATCTTAGGGGAAATGCGCAAGGTAATGAGTGCACCGAACCCGAAAGTATCTGATTTAGTGCCACAAATTGTGAGCTTTAAAGTGCCGACTGATAAAATTGGTGCTATTATTGGAACGGGTGGTAAGACTATTCGTGAAATTATTGAGAAGACTGGTTCCTCGATTGATATTGAAAACGACGGACTCGTCAAAATTTTTGCTCATCCTGGGCCTAAGCTTGATTTGGCGGTGAACTGGGTAAAAACACTTGGTGGTCAGATTGAGAAAGGCGCCATATACCAGGGTCGCATTAAGAAGTTAGCGGAATTCGGCGTTTTTGTTGAGCTCGTACCAGGCGTTGATGGCCTCGTGCACGTTTCAGCGTTGCCCCGTGATAAAGCGGCTAACTTTATGACCACGATGAAAGTGGAAGAACCGGTAACGGTAGAAGTACTGGATTATGATCCAAGTACAGGTAGAATTCGTTTAAAACTCATTTAAATAGGTAGTATAATGAGCAAATTCCTTCGATCCGGCCAGCGAGCACATGATCAGCTAAGGCCTTTACGCGTAACCTATGATATTTTTAAATATGCATCGGGTTCGACACTTTTTGAAATGGGCAATACTAAAGTATTATGCTCAGTAACTCTTCAGCAAGGGGTTCCGCACTTTTTACGCGGAAAAAGGACGGGTTGGTTAACCGCAGAGTATTCACTCCTGCCTGCATCAACACCGATCCGCACAGTGCGTGAGGTTACTGCTAATAAACGAAGTGGCCGTACCATCGAAATTTCTCGTCTTATCGGGAGATCTTTGCGGTCGGTTGCTAATCTTGATGTTTTGGGTGAACAAACGGTCTTTCTTGATTGCGATGTTCTACAAGCTGATGGGGGTACTCGTATCGCCTGTATTACCGGTGCTTATTTAGCACTTCGTGCAGCGCAAGTTAACTGGCTTGCAGAAGGCTTAATAAGTAAAGAGCTCTTGATTGATGAATTGGCAGCAGTTTCGGTGGGAATAACTCATGACCTTCCGCTGCTTGATTTAGATTTTATGGAAGATAGTGCCACTGAAGCGGATTTTAATTTTGTGCTTACCCGAACGGGGAAAGTTATTGAAATTCAAGGTTCAGCTGAGCGCTTTCCGTTAACCTGGGATCAGTATGATGGCATGCGAGCTCTTGCTCTTAAAGGGGTAGGAGAACTCTTTGCCTTCTATGATCGCAGCCGTTATGAGCTTCAAGAAGTTGATAGGCGTATGCCGGGATTTGCATCCCAATCAGCATCGCTTGCAATGTTTGAATAATAATTGTGTTATAAAGAGCCGGGAAGTCTTTAAAAACTTCCCGGCTTTTGTTATTGAACGATACATTGGCCCACGTGAAATGCGCCTTTATGTTTCATTCCTTCATTGTTGTATGACAGAATGCTTTCTCTAGCACTTGACAAAGTTTGTATTTTTTTTACGATTAAATATATGTTTAAATTGTCAGTATTTTAATTTTCTAGTATGCCATGAAAGGGTTACTCATGAAAAAATGTGTTTTTTTAGGACTTGGTCTCTTGTCGTCTGCAGCGTTAGCAATGGAAACAAGAGTAGAACAATCGCCAGCAGTATTTTTCTACCAGGCGGTAAAAAATGATCAGATTGAAGTAGCGCGACGTTATATTAATCGAAAAGATGTTAGTGAGATACAAGTTGCGATCGCTGTCTGCGAAGCATTGCACTTCAATCAAGAGCTTTCTCCTGAAAAAGTGGCAACGCTCCTTTTTTTAATAGAACAGCCGATTGATTTAACCTATGCAACCTTTGGTAAAACTATACTTCAAGAGTTAAAAGAAAAAGAAAAAGGTTTAGCATATACAATCGCAAACTGGGGAGAGTTCAATCTTACCGATGTTAATCATAGCATCTATGTTGCGCCAGTATATAGCTTTACGAAGGAAATGGCTTCTCGAGAATTAGATGCTATCAAGCGTTTGATAGAAGCTGTTGAAAAAAAAGCTAGCACAAAATAAGCGTAAGTATATAAAGAGGAGCCTGTTATGAAAAACATAACAGGCTCCTCTTATTCTTTTTAGGTTATGCGTTGAGATTTGCTCCCGCAGTGGTTGCATCACCCGGTGCATTTAATGGAGTATTCGCTGCGACAAAATAATTGCCTGCAGTGTTATTGTAGGCTGTATTTGAGAATATCCTATCATTATCTCCTTGATCTTCTATGCCGAAGTTGCCGTTGCTAAAGGTAGCATTGAACTGAACTAGGTTTTCAGAAGAGGCAGGGAATTGTTGAGGAATTGCTCCTTGAATGAATATCCCATCGTTACCATTACCGCTGCTGACGTTATTAAGTACTGCGCAACTGCTGCTTCCTTGACCAAGAGCAATGCCATTGATTCCGCAGCTTACTGCCGTATTGTACTGGATGGTAGTGTTATTGGTGCCATTTGCCAAGATACCGTCTTTTAATGATCCTGCAGCTACACAATGTTCTACAAGGCCGTTGCTAGAACCGATATCTGGATAGATACCATCTATAGCAGGCCCTTGAATGACGCAATTACGAACGGTTACTCCAAATACAGAAGCACCAGCGCCGCCAAAGTGGATGCCTGAAAGATCGCTATCAAATGGTTGATTTACGTTGTTATTGAGGAACACGCAGGACTCTATAAGGAAACCGGAGCCATTTTGAATGTCGAGCCCTTCGGGGAAGGTGTTGGTTGTGGAAAGATTGGTGAAGGTGCTATTTCGTACGATGACATTATTAGCAGCAGTATTGGTTGTATCTCCTAGCTGAACCAAGTTTGATTGGTTCGTGTCACCGGTGTTTGAGAAGGTACTGTTTTCAATAATAAGGCCATTTATTTCAGCGGCAAAGAGGTTGGTTGATCCTGAATTAGGGAATGAACAGTTGAATACTGAGCAATCTTGGCTCGCACTGTTGAAGTTAATGCCATTGAGATTGTCATTGAATACGCAGCCCTCAAATACTACATTGGTAGATCCGCTCACGTTAGCACCAGCACTCGATCCATTGAGAAACTGGGAATTGAGTACGCGTACATCTGAAGAGTTTTGAATATCGAGGTTATTCAAGTAATTTTCAATAAAGACGTTATCAATAAGTACCTTGTTGGTGTTGAGTAATAAAATACCTGAGCCAATAGAAGATTCTGAAGAATTTGAGATAGCATCGCTTTGAATAGTGACTTCGCTTACGGTTTCGCCTGAAGGATTAGTCACTAAAATACCGACACTTCCTGATGTTGAGGTGGTAATGGAAAATGTTTTCAAATGAAGTTTTACGTCGTTAGAACTTACGGTGATTGCAGCCCCGACTTTGTCGAAGTTAATATCTTCACCGAGTGTGTATTCTCCGGGGCATTTAATAGTGAAGGGAATATCCTCTTGGCGAATAACCCGCTTGCCTTTCCGTTCTGACCTTACAGCCTCTTCTTTAGCAAGGGCATTGCCTGCCAGAACACTCAGCATAAAAAGTGATAATAATGAGAGACGATTCATAAACACTCCTTTTAGGAAACAAGATGAACATATCATGATGAAAGTACTATGATCCTAGAAAGAAGTGCAAGACTTTAAAAAAAAGGAGAGGTCAAAGACCTCTCCTCAAACGACAAAGATATGTTTTATGGTAAGCATACTTGTGCGTTATTGTTTTCAATGTTGCCGCTGGTGGTGAAAATTGCACTTGGAGCAGCGGTGATGGTTGCGCCACCAATGTTGAGGAATTCGTTATCCACAATAGCTGCACCTTTTACGCCATCGCTCAATACGAGCCCAGCACCTGGAGTGTTCATTAATTCGTTATTCTTAATAACAAGGCCAGTAACGTTACGTGCCGTAATGAGAGCTTGGGTTGCGTCGGTAACTGAACTATTTTTTATGGTAATACCTCGGTTTGGATTGTCTGCAGTGGCATTAATGATAATACCAATTTTGCTACCACCCGTGATGAGCAAGTTATCTGCGGTCAAGTTGTAAAATCCTTCTGCTCCTCCTGCAATTGGAGTTTCATCAAATCCGATTTCAAGTCCTACGCCTGCATCAATAGGATTTGTTATTGGTGAATTATCGCCTGCAGCATTCGTTATTATCGTAAGATTTTGTAAGAATGCACCGTTACCTTCAGTAATTTCTATTCCAGAGAAGCTAGCATTCGCATTAAGATTCGTGAAGGTTGAATCGGTTATTTGAAAGCCGAATGCTGCCCCTGAAATGCCGGTAACCGCGTTATCTTGTGCGCCGCCTTGCAAAAAGTTAAAGGTATAGTTTGGATCGTTTATGACCATATTTACATTGCGAACAATAGCGCCAGTTGCTTGTTGAGCAATAAAAATACCAGCATTATACATTTCTAAATTCTCAAGAGTTGTATCAAAGTTTGGTCCTACGACTGCTGATTGTCCAATACGTATCCCCACGCTAGCGAGTTGAGTTGCTAAATCATTACTTATGGTAGAATTTTGAACTACAAAGCCTCTGTTGTTCTCGTTTGCTCTAATATTTGATCCAAAGGAATTATTTACATAAAAGCGATTGAAACGAATATCAGTAGAGTTTCTTACGAATGCACCATAAAAATTATTACGTGCTGTGAAGTTGTCAACATATCCTTGTTGAACTCCATCAAACAAGAATGCTGCGTTTGCCGATGTTGATCCTGCTGGAACGTTCTCAATAATACCATTAAAGATATTTAAATGAGTTACATTAAGAGCGGATATACCAACAGTTGTTGGATCAATAAGCACAAGCTTATGCCCGTCAAAATCGATGGTTACACCGTCTGAAGCAACAGTTATTGCCGCCGCGCCAGCTGTTCCAAATACAAGGTCATTTGCAACGCAATAGAATCCTGGGGTGGTTAAGGTTACACCAGCTTGGGTAATTACCTGTGGTGCATTGCAGGTTTGATCAGCTTGAAGTGCTTTGTTTGCAGCTGAAAGTACCGCTTTTATTTGAGCAAGAACCTGAGCAAATTCGCTTGATTCCTCAACTTGGCTTTGCAAAGCGCTTACGATAGCAACTGCTTTTTTAGCGTCCGCCGGGTTCATGCTTGCTTGAAGCGATGATAACAACGCTTGTAGTTGTGTAATTTCACGTGCAAGAGCACCTTCGGCTTCGAACTCGTTCAGTTCAGCACCGAGCGCGGCTAATGTTTTTGTTTTTGTTGCGTTTTGAACTGCCTGTGGCGTAGGCACAACGCCATCATCATGTAAGCTGTTTCGTTTAGCTTGAGCTGATCCCACTGCCAATAAAAGGGCAGCGAGTGTTAGTGATAAAGATGAAAATTTCATAGTTTTCCCTTTTTTAGAATGTTTAACTGTTCAGTTTGGTTACGATTGTACACAGTAAATATTTTTTCTCCTTCTTTTTTAAGAGTTAAGCGCTTACAAATTTATTATATTTAAATCTAAACTGAAATATCAACATTTTTTCCAGATTTTGCCGGTAATGACAAGTTTTGTTGTTACCGGCGAAATCTGGATTTTTTTCAAGATAAATTCCTCAAGCAGATTACTCCTTTTAAATTAAAATTATTGAGTTTGAATTGTTTTTTATGCAAATATATTAATAAAACAAGGGGGTGCGAGAAAGATTAAAGAATATGAATGCTCATCATTGGTAATATACCGTAAGGTAACAGATAGTTATATTTTTTAGGGGGATTATATGAACAAAAAAACTTCAACCATGGGTGTCATGGTTGTTATGGGGCTTTCGCTGAGTGGTAGCGCTCAGACACAAGCTCAAGGAAATATCATCGCCGGCAATGTAGGCGATGGTATTTTTATTGAAGGTACTTCAGATAACAATACTATTTCACAAAATGTCATTACAGCTAATGGGGCTGCAGGGGTTGTCATTGGCGCTAACGATGCTGATCTTAGTGTGGGCAATGCTATTCTCTCAAACTCAATTTTTGCAAATGCAGGAATTGGGATAGATTTGGGTAACGATGGCATTACGCTTAATCATGCAACAAGTCCTACTGCAGGTCCGAATAATTTTCAGAACTATCCCGTGATTTTCTTCGTGAGCGCGAGGGGTATCGTACAAGCCAGCTTGCAAAGCGTTCCTTCATCTACATTTCTTATTCAGTTTTTTCAAAATGATACGGATGCTCGAGACGGGAAAGAGCTTGTAGGTTCGCTTACGGTATTTACCGATGCCGCAGGAAATGTGAGTTTCACCTATACGCTGCAAACAGTAACCGTAGGTGATTTTATTACGGCTACGGCAACACGCATTGTGGAAGGTGCTGCCACTGATACGTCTGAATTTAGCGCACCCGTTCAAGTGAGCCCGCTTGGCGAATCATTAAGTAAACTCGTTACGAGGAAAGGATAATCATGTTCTATCTACTTTTACTCGCACTTTCGCTTGTAAGCTTTACCCAAGCGAGTTTGTTTGTTGTTACCAATACTAATGATTCAGGACCTGGATCATTAAGGCAAGCAATTCTTGATGCTGATGCAACACCAAATTCAACTATTGATTTTAATATTCCAGGAACGGGACCGTTCGTTATCGTCCCGCTTACTGATTTACCAGCAGTAACAGCACCAACGCTTATTGATGGTTTTTCTCAGCCAGGATCAAGTCCAGCAACTTCCAGTGAAATTGCTACGATTCTGATTGAAATTCAAGGACCTAACACTGCAGTAGCAGGACTTGAGTTGGCAGCAGGATCAGATGAATCAACCATACAAGGGTTAGCAATTAACACCTGTACGTTTACTCCAGCAATACTTGTACTGAGCTCAGGAAATACCATCCGAGGGAATTTCATTGGTATAGACGCAACGGGTACGATCAGTCGTCCTAATACGACCGGTATTGAAGTAATGGGTGATACTAACGTTATCGGTGGCGTAGATGCCGGTGATAGAAACGTAGTTGCGGGTGTAACCCAATCTATGTCAACAACTACTGGACAATCAGGTACTCAAACGCAAGGAAGCAACATCTTTATTCAAGGTAATCATAATGAAGTCCTTGGCAACTATGTTGGTACCAATCCAGAAGGAACGGCGATATTAGGGGTTTCTGAAATAGGAATTTATGTTCGTGAAGGTGCCTTCAATGTTCTTAACAATAACCTGGTATCAGGAAATACCTTTGTAGGTATACTATCAGGGTTCAGTCGTCGCGCTCCGCTAGCAATTATGGCAACCGTTATTTCAGGAAATACGATTGGTACTGATGTCAATCAAAAAGTTGCATTACCTAATGGTTTTGGTGTTGGTGTATTACAAGATCAAAGCCAAACTTTCATTCTTAATAACGTTATTTCAGGAAATACCTATACAGGCGTACTCGTTGGAGCGGGGTATATTTCTCCAACAAATGATCATGGTGCATTGAATTTGGTATTGAGCGGTCCAACCATCATTGCTGGTAATACTATAGGCCTTGCAGGCGATGGTCTTACGGCACTCGGTAATGGCAAGCATGGTATTGAAGTGAGAAATGGTACACGATCAACTTTCATCGGGGCAAACGATTTTATAGTTCCAGGCGGACAAACAGTATCTTCTGCGAATATTATTTCTGGTAACGCTGCTGATGGGGTTCTTATCGGCACTCGTTCAACGCTGAATGTTGTTGACGGTAACCTTATTGGTGTTGATAGCACCGGCAAAGTCGCGGTTGGTAATGGACGCTATGGGGTACAACTTGGTCAAGCACAAGGCCCAGTGACGAATAATACCGTAAAAAACAACGTTATCTCTGGGAATGGCCTTGATGGTATTGCTATCAAAGGTGGATCAACAGATAACGTTATAGAAAACAATATTATTGGTCTTGGTGGCGATGCAAGCACCGTGCTTCCTAATAAAGGGGCAGGTGTTCACGTGATCTTCTCATCACATAATACTATTGGTGCACAAGCATAAGGAAGGAATTATTATGAACTATACGAAAAAAGGGCTTAGCTTAGTTTTGGCACTGGTACTTTCTACTAGTGGCTTGCTTGGGCAAGATGCACAAGTAAAAGAAGGAGTAAAACTCGAAGTGGTACCGTTGGGAACCATGTCTGGAAAACAGATGTCCAGATGGGCTTCGAGTGCTAAGAAGGGAGCTGAGCAATCCCCAAAACAGCAGTTTTTGGCAAGGAAAAAACTTGCTCGCGAGAACTTTCTAAAACAGCAAGCTGACGCTTTAGTGCAAGCGCAAAAAAGTTCAGTTGTTGAAGCCGTGGTTGAGCCAGCAGCTCAGGGGGTAAAATATGTACCAACAGTTGGTCTTAATTTTACACCATCTGGCCGTATTAATGCAGCGACATCGCCCTTTGGAAACGTCCCCGATACAGGCGGTGGCGATGTAGGTCCTGAGCAGATCCTCTACATTCAAAATTCTGATGTCAAAACGCTTGATAAAGCGACAGGTGCTCAAGATTTTGTTCTTGATTTGGATCCAAGCCTATTTTCAGCAACTTCAGGGGTTACCTATCCTATAGCTTTATACACTGATCCTTGCACACGCTTTGATAGATATTCACAGCGGTGGTTTCAGGTGAGCATAACCGAACACGTGGGAGTTACTGAAACTAACTTCATAGTGATTGGTGTAAGTGATAGCGCCGTTATTTCAGATACCACCACGTGGCAATTCTATGCTCTTGCTGCATCCCAAATTCCTCCCGCAAGTCCTGTGTTTACTCACATTGCGGATTTTGAAAAGATAGGGCTTGATATGAATGCCCTGTATATTGGGTATCAGGAATTTGATAACGTTGATGTTAATTACGTCAACTCAGTAGCTGTAGTTATTCAAAAGGAATCATTACTTAATGGTGGTCCTGTTGTTGCAACGGCATTCCGTAACCTTAATACGCAGCCACAAGATCAATCCATTGAACCTGGTTTCTGCGGTGTTGATAACTTGGATGCTACGGAAAACGATCCAGGATTCTTCTTTGCTTATAATGGAGCAAATGGATTCCCAATCACCAATATCGTTGTGTATCGTATATTCAATCCTGGCAGCACAAACCCAAGCATTTCTGAACCTGAATTTGTGCCAATTCCACCAGTTGAAGGGGTTTTTCCGCCATTCTTTGCGCCACATAAAGGAAATATCTTAGGTGAACGAGGTCTTCTTGAACTCTTGCAAGTACCTACTGATGGGGTAATTCGTAATCTACACTTATTCACAGCAGGGGACCTTCCTGTTGATCGTTTCGGTCAAAGTAATGCGAATCCTGATAGAGAGGGAATAAGATGGTACGAAATAGATCTTACTACCACTCCGGCAAGCCTTGTGCAATCAGGAACGGTATTTGATCCAAGCCCAACTAATCCACTCTGGTACAATTTTGCAAGCCTTAGTGTAAATAAGTTCGGTGATATTGTTATGGGTAGCACCGTGAGCGGTAATGATTTATTTGTGAGCGGTGTCGTTTTTGGAAGATTCAAAAACGATCCAGTTGGATTAATGAGCGATCCTGTTATTGTTGCTCCAGGAGCTGCAAGCTTTAATGCACGCTTTAACGTACGTTGGGGTGATTATAGCCGTGTTGCTGTTGATCCATCTGATGATACAACATTCTGGTCATTCCAAGAATATGTACCATCTCAGGATAACTATGGTATCGCGGTAACACGGTTAGTTCGACCAACCAGTGCTGAATAACACAGTACTTTACTTTAAAGAGGGCTTCGGCCCTCTTTTTTATGGGGCATATTTATGGTACAGTAGAAAGGGACCTAAACAAGCCAGAGGCCTCTTGATGTATAGGTGAATTAGGGAAATACAGGTAAATACCATAAGAGCCGTTTATGCAGGTACGAGATTTTTTTTCTCTCATTAACCAGGGTGCGCTCAGCCAGAATATAGTGTTTCATGGTAAAGAGTATCCAGCTCTTTTTCTGACGGCTCTCTTTCATGCTCTCAAACAGCGGTATCCTCTGGTAACGATTGATGCTGAGTCATGTACGCTATCTGCAATGAAAGCGCAGCTTTCTATGAGTTTCTTAGGTAATACCTACCTCTATGCTCTTAAAAATATTTCGCTGCTTGATGCTGCGAGTAAAAAAGAATGGCATGCTTTTCTAGGAGACTATCAGGGTCCTCATACTATACTGTTTTTTACCACAACTGCTGCTGCTTCTACGTTTCAATCTTCTGGGCATGAGCGAATCCTTGTTGAACTACCAGACAAGGTTGAACGGGACCTCTACCGTGATCTGTATACATTTTTCTATGCAGCAGAGCCCGACCAGTACTTTCTTGATAAGCTCTTTGCACACCATCCAGCGCTTTCACTTGACGAGGCATGCCGTATCATGTCCTATCAGCGCGCAGTAGGGAGAAAGTGTGATCTGTTTTTCAAGCAATGGTTTGGGCGTCTTGTGGTGCCACATCAATCTTTTTATACCTTGAGTCAGTATTTTTTTGCTCTGAAACCGAAAGATTTCTTAGCGCAATGGAAAGCCTGTAAGGGTGATCTACCTGATGAATTTTGGCTTGCGTATTGGGCTGAGCAGTTATGGCAGGCAACGCTTTTTGTACTTCGCGCGCGTTCACACGGTATAGCAGAAGCAAAAAAGGGTGCACAAAAACTTCCGTTTTCTTTCATTAACAAAGACTGGCAGCTGCATACAAGTGCGTCCTTAACGCGAGCGCATACTGCGCTTGCGCAGCTTGACTATCAGCTAAAAAATGGCGGGTCTCATGGTCTTGAGCTCTGGTACCATCGATTTCTTGCTCACAAAAAAGCCTCCTTCTAGATAGGGATGTTTTTTTTCGCCGTCAGACTTATTTTTTTCTGATGAGAGAGATCATCGATCTCATCAAAAACAAAAAGGCGCCGATACGGCGCCTACGGTACTACAAAATTTTACGGGTTAGGAGAACGTGTTGGTGAATTTTTTTGTCTCGTTACAAGCCAGAGAAGCCCTGCAAAGATGCTCGTTCCAATCAGAGCACCAACTGCTAGTCTTTGCCACTGTGGCTTTCCCTTACCGCTGTTTAATTTGACGGTTATTCCATCAGTACTGTATTGTTGTAGTAGCTGATTGAAGAGATCAAAATCACGCTGGTTAACCAGAGCGAACTCAATTCTTCTGATACCCGTGTTTGTTTGTTCCATATATTCGATAACTGCTTCAATAGCAGTTCGTGCCGCAAACTCTAAAAAATTTGGTTCAACAGTAGGGTCTGGTGCAAATCGCCCTGAGCTGATAAAAGGAAATGATACGCTTGTTAGGTTGTTTTCATCAGCCCTTTTGAGGCTGTTCTTATAGGCAGCGGCTAAAAGACGTTTCCGTTGTGCAGTGTCAAATACGACTGTTCCGCATTGTGGGCCTACTGCGTGAATGATGTGGGTTACTCCGCCCTGTATGTTGAAACTTGGCGTTATTTTTGCTTCTCCCGCAGGGCAACGTTCGCCTTGAGCATCGGCGGGAAATGCGAGGCATGCTGCAGTTAATGGACCACGAGCCCCTTGAACAGCAGGATTTCCTTCAGCAGCTTGATATATTGCACCACAAATACCCGTACCACGTGCAAGCGAAGGGTTTGCCGCGTTAACAATTGCTTGGCTTGTGCGGGTTTGTATTGAGCCTCTTTGCACGCTTACTGATCCATGTGTGCCAACATTGAATGCCTCAAGGCTGTAGGCCAATACGATGAGGGAAATAAGACATACTTTGTTCATAAAAATCCTCTACTGAAGGTTAAGCAAATATATCCTCTAGTATCCGTGTTCTAATTTTTTTTGCAAGGGCCTGAAGAGCTCGCTATTGCAAGAAAAAGAGCTAAAAGCATTTAAGAGGGAATGATGAACAATAAACATATTGGATCTGATTTTGACGATTTTCTAAGAGAAGAGCAACTCCTTGAAGAGGTCGAAGAAGCAGCTATCAAGAAGGTCATTGCTTATGAGCTGCAACTCGAGATGGAAAAAAAGTATCTCGATAACGGAATTGGCTAGGCGTCTTGGTACAAGTAGGACGGCTATTCGGAGGTTACTCGATCCTAAGAATCATTCAGTAACACTTCTCACACTTCACCGCTTGGCTCGATCTTTAGGAAAGAAGCTAGAAATCCGCTGGATAGATGAAAATTAAAACTTTTTTTTCACCTTTTCAGCCAATCGTAGTACTGATCTTTCAGATGAATATTCGCTTATCTTATCGAGGTCAACCCAGGCCAGATCGTGGGACTCATCGCTGACGGTGAATGTTTTATTGGCCGGTGCTTGCAAAAGAAATCGCACATCATAGTGAAATTCGCAGGGTCCAGGAATGGGGTGAATATCAATATCTAAAATACCTGGCATGAGAAATTGTAAATGCTCAATTCCTGATTCTTCCTGTGCTTCTTTAAGAGCTACTCGTTTAATATCAGAATCGCCATCAGCATGGCCACCGAGTTGAAACCAGGAGTTTAATTTTTTATGGTGCGTGAGCAAGGCTTTGGTTCCCTCATGATTGAGTATCCATGCTGACCCAGTTATGTGCCCTCGATTGCTTCTTTCAAAACAACGAGGATTATGCTCGATGAAGTTTCTGAACCGCTCAAGGAAGGGTTTTTCTTCAGATGTAAAAAATGGATTTTTCTCGTATTCATCTAGCAAAGCAATAATATTTTTCCTCTGCATGGGTCTCCCTAAAATTGCAAATACATTATATTTTATCATAGCAGGAATCGGGGGTTCTTGTGGTTATCTGGATTGTTTATAATTTCTGCGCATGATACCTACCTTTTTGCAAATACGAGTTGTCCCATTTCCAAAAATAAGAGAGAAAGGCCGCAGGCGGTCGCGAAACCCAGATAGAGGCTCTGTTGCGTACCCATGCTCGGTGCGCTCATACCAATAATACCATATGCTAAAGCTGTGGCTATGCCTACAGGTACAACGTACCAGGCCATAGATTTAACATGTTCAAGATGATTCGCACCAGTACTTGCAGCAGAAAGAATCGGATTGTCAGAAATAAGCGAAAGATGTGTGCCGATAACGCAGCCAGAAAGGGTCGCACCTATAATGGGGATTAAAAGAGGTGCCGCTTCAATGGGTGTGTTAAGGGGGATATGAAGTAATCGCTGGAGCATTTCAATAACAATAGGAAACATGAGTCCCATGGTAGCCCAGGCTGAACCAATCATACTTGCAATGAAGGCTGCAAAAATATAGCAGATGATTGGTAATAGCTGAGCACTGATAAATGAGCTAACCAATGATGCTACATAACTTCCGGTTTTTAAATCATTGGTGAGCATGCTGCCGAGTGTCCACACAAAGGTTAGCATGATCACTGAAGGATACATGAGCAAAAAACCTTTTTTGATGCATTCCACCAGTATACGCATAGTAATGGTTCTTTTCAGAAGAAAATAGAGGCTGCTCACTATAATACTAAGGAGGCCGCCTACAAAAAATGCCTGATTAGGCGAAGCATTCTTAAAAGCATGGGTAAGCGTACCGCCCTGGGAAAAATAGCCACCGGTATAAAGAAACATAGTAAAGACGCCGCCGACAAGTAGGATCAGCGGTAGCAAGAAATCAAAAAAGGAGGTATCCCGGGGAGCAGGAGTGGCTACTATTTTTTCATAGCGTTCGTTATCATATGCTTGCATTGGCCCATAAGAAATGCCCCGTAAAACTATGTACCAAGCACTTATGATCGCAGCGCTAGCATAAAAAACGAAAGGGATTGCAGAAAGGAAGGTGAAATAGGAATCGCCCACGAGAGCGGTCTGAGCTCCCGCTGGTCCGATACCAGCCAATTTCAGTTGTAGTGAAATTTGTCCAACCCAGCTTGAAAGGGGGGAGAGAATGACGAGTGGGGATGCCATAATAGTGGTGAGGAACGCTAATTTTACGGGATGGACCTTGTGCAAAAATGCTAGAGGTCGCATAACCGAGCCGACAGTGAGTGCGGAAAAATAGTCATCAAAGAAAAAAAAGAGTGAGAGTATGAGCGAAGCTCCTTGGGCTGCTTTTCTACTTTTTACCTGGTTCCTCGTAATGTTTACATAGGCCTGATCAGCACCTGTTGCCGCAAGGAGTTCAATGAGAATGCCGAGTATAATCAAGAAACTGAAGATCAGAAGGCTTGAGTTGTTGAAAAATGCCTGTGGGCTCATAAGCCCGGCAATACCAGTGCTTTCCACTACCCTTGTCAGGCCTAACTGAGCAGCCTGTATAAGATTGCCCCGTGAAGCAATGAGGGCGCTGCTTACAATGCCCAGAATAAAGGACAGTATCATGCGCCGTGTAGTGAGAACGCAGGCTATAACCAGTAAAGGGGGTAGTATGACGATCCATGATGTATTCATTGTTGTTTTCTCCTCAAATTTACAAAAGTATAGCCCTAATTCAACATTATTAATAGCTTAACAGTAAAATAGCGTCGGACCATAACGAAGTTTGATCAAGACGGAATGTTAGCATGTTTTGCGTTCAAGAAGATTGCTATTCCCCAGCGATTAATCTCGAGGGCTCGTGTCTAACCGCGTTAGCCTGCGCCCATTAACAAGCAGCTTTCTTGTCTGTCCATTTGAAATGAGTGGCAGCCGCAATTGTTTAAGAGAGCAGAGTTTTCAACTTTTCAGCAAGTTTGTGCGCAACGTGCGTTGTGCGTTCGCTTTCACTATCTTCAACCATGACGCGCAGAATCGGCTCGGTTCCTGAATAGCGTACAAGTACGCGTCCTTGCGGAACAAGTTCCTCATGAGCTTTGATGGCGCCGGCGATAGGTGATTCAGTAAGCGGTTTTTTATGTTTTATAGGAACATTGAGGATTACCTGGGGGAATTTGGTGAATGTCTGAAATGCACTATTTCCTGTGAGAAGCATAGTCTCAACGATTTTAAGGGCAACAAGAATACCGTCGCCGGTGGGAAGTAATGATCGTAGGATGGTGTGCCCCGACGGCTCTCCACCCAGTAAAAGATCATGTGTTATGAGTTCCTGCACCACATATTTATCGCCAACCGGGGTACGAATGAGGCTTTTCCCGAGCGTTTGTAGATATGCTTCAAATCCTTGATTTGCCATGATAGTGCTTACAATGGTCATTTCATTCTTATAATCAGGATGTTGGCAAAGAAGAGCAAGAACATCATCACCATCCTTGATGGTGCCGTCCTTGCTGACAGCAATAACGCGATCCCCATCGCCATCAAAAGCGAACCCAACAAGGGCACTGTGCTTAATGACTGCGGCTTGTAAGCTTTCAGGATGGAGCGCGCCGCAGTTTTTATTAATGTTATACCCCGTTGGGGTATTATTGATAGCAATTATCTGTGCACCGAGTGCGTTAAAAATAGCGGGTGCAACGGTTGAGGTAGCTCCCTGTGCGCAATCGAGAACGATGGTTTGATTTTTAAGGAAGCCGGGCTTAAACAGAGAGCATATTTTTTTATCGTAGAGTTCCTCGCCATTAATGAGCGGTAACTGAAGACCAAAATGATGGTATTCCTGGTTCGTTTCTATCTCAGGGCCAGGCGAGCCGTGAGTATCTCCACAACAACCTGTCTGAGAGGATCCAACAGAATCTTCCATAAGCTCAGTAATCCGTTCTTCATCTGCTTGAGTAATTTTTCCTTGGCGATCAATAATCTTAATGCCATTATCTTGCGCGGGATTATGGGATGCTGAAATGATTATACCGCACGTATAGCGAGGGTCATCTTTCATTAAATGAAAAACTGCTGGTGTGGGGAGTACCTGAGCATCGTAAATAATAACGGGTGACCGGAGTAGTCCACTGGCAAGGCTTACTTGTACCCATGATCCTGATATTCGGGTATCGCGGGCAACTAAAAAATCGGGTACATGGCCATATTTTTCAAGTGCCCAGAGAGCTATGGCTCTGCCGAGCTGTGGTAATACTTTGCTAGTAAAGGGGTAGTTGCCGACTTTATTACGAATGCCATCGGTGCCAAATATATTCATTATGAGACCTCTTTCTTTATTTTTATAGCGAGGTTAAGGGGAATGATATCACCTAATGAGATAGTTGCAGGTAGCAAAAGCATCTCACGTGTTACCTCAAGTTGATGGGGACCATCATTGAGCTCTTGTGCGTTAATATGCACGGCGAGCTGGTTCTCGTCAAGAGCTCGTAGCTGTGATCGCTTACCCTTTAATTGCACCTTTACCGTTTCAGGAGCTTCAATAACGCTCTTGGACGTATTATAAAAAGCTACCGGCACGGTCACCCATCTATACGAAGGAAATGAATCACCAATAATGGTCCAAAAAAGGAATCCAAGGATAATGGCGGTTGCTTTCAAAAAAGGGGTGCTTGTAAATGCTTGGTGTAGGTGCATGGTCGTTTTTATCGCCTAGGTGAAAAATAGTGTTATCAAGTGTAGCGTATGTTGCTATGACTGTATATGCTTCCTTGATTTTTTGGCGGTTTCCACTGCCAGTTTTTGCAATTTTTCATTAAGCAATGGAAGGTAAGATGGTGTAATGCGCGCTCCATACATAAGGAGTGCATGCACAAGCTTCTCATTTTCATGAAGCATGGCATAATGGAGAGCAGTTACGAATTTGCCGTCTTCTGCAACTATACAATTTGGATCAG
>PRDV01000088.1 GCA_003174035.1 Candidatus Babelota bacterium | reverse complement strand
ACAGCGTTGAACAGTGAAGAGCTGGGAGCTGTAGGAAAGAATCCGTTGAATTAATTCATACGGAGTACATCAATCGATGCTCATACAATAGTTAAATTTAATAGTTTGACCACTGTATCAAAATCTTTTTTCTTAACCCAAAGATAACAGAGCGGGTTTCTTTCATTATAAATATTGAGTGAAATTGAGTGAAGTAGGCCAAAAGTTTTGGCTGCAAAAAAAATAAACCGATGCTCAGAATTAAAAATTTTTTTCTTCATGAGCAATTGCCATTCCTCTTCCGATTCCCTATGCTTGATAGTACTATGATCAACTAATTTTGCATGTTTCCACCCACAACAAATACGTGTCATCATATTTTGAAATGCTATCCTCAATGAATCCAATGCAAAGGAAAAATGCGCAACATACAGAGAGAGCAATAACCCGCGATATTTCTCATAAGTTTCATGATTCCGCACTGACCATCCTCTATAATGAGGACCAATCATAGTGCAACTCTGGCTATCGCCCTCATCGATAAAATCGTCTTTTAAAAAGCAAAAGTTAACGAATATATCGCGATCCTCTCTATTTTCGAATGGCAAAAACTTGCTATCTTTGCTTAATTGAAATGGAACAATCGGGTTTTTATTCATTTCATAAACATTTTGCTTCTGTATATCAATTTTATGGATATACGGTTGATCCTCAAATTCTTGAAGAATTTCAATAATCACGTTTGGTATTTGTTTCATTGAAATAAAGCGTCTTTTTAGGGATACATCAGATCCAGATAATTTTTTGTCACTTTCTGTTATTCCTTTTTCAATAGCATAATGTTTTTGCAAAAAAGCTAGTAGCTTACCTTCTTGTAGGCATTTCTTTTTGTCTTTCACCAATTCGGCTTCTGGTAACACCTGATCTTCAACTTTCATTATGGTATAGCGTGTGTTTTTTGATTTTATTCGATTGAAAATAATATTATCAGTACCAATAGCTAATGAAATCTGTTCACCTGTTAAAGTCGAAATCATGTCAGCACCTAAGTCTGGCAGCAAATTTTCTCTTAAAATTGGTCGTCTAGTTATTTTATAAAATTCTTCTTGTTCAATGTATTTAAGGGGTTCTGTGAGAATAAAACTTAGTTTGCATCTTTTAAAAAATTCTTGACAAAATGCCAAGTAAGCAGCAGTAAAATTTAACTCTCCTGTTACTAATTTTATCAGACCCCAAGGAGTTTCTAAGAATGGGGTTACACACAACACCAGAAAAAGCCCTTGTTTTGTTTCATGATACATAGGGTTTGAGTTGATCGATACAACACTTTCATCGCTCGAAAGCCCGAGTGGCTTGAAAACTGATAGCAGTTCTTCTACAATTTTTAAAATTTTTGGCACTGCTTCATAAAGCTGTAGCTGCCCAAGCGGCAGATGATCTTTTAAAAAAGCAAAACTTATCGGAGAATTAACTTCAGCACAAATATCATAGAGATGCATTTGAAACTGTTCTGACATTGTTGTAAAGAGCTTTTTCACAACTAAAGGATTATTTGTTTGTTCGTGAAGATTTTTACTAGTAAGAGCTAGTGCCATCACCTGGCTCATAACTAGGGGAATGTCCTCTACATCGGTGCTTACGAACTTCGATATAATATTTTCAGTTAATTCAAGCGGCAGGTAATTCATAGCATTCACTTTAAGTATAAACGCCAGAGAAAAAATTATGATTATATCGATTTTTGACATGCAGTTCTCGCTCATTATAACTTTAAAATTATACACTTTGATTAGCATAGAGTATAACAGAAAAACGACGTGATGAAAAATGTTGTCATTTGCTAAAACTGCATAATTAACAAACAGTTCATAGAACTTTAGCAGCGCTGGAAACAAAGGTTTAATTACTACGTTTTAGAAAATCTCACTGAGCTTGAGAAGCTCGCACAACGTACGGCCAATACCTGGCACTTCAAGATCTGTCCATCTTGGAATTGTCCGCGTCGTCCTACGACAGACATCTTTGTGCATACCGAAAAAACAAACTCATAAGAAGTAGCCGCTACCAACAATAAGGTTTTTGACCGAACCATTATCGAGTTTCTTAGCTACCGATTTTACATACACGCGTCGGGTGGCATTGCGAGTTTTATATTCCATCCACCCGCCGCCATTAATAGCTACCGTGATCAGATCATTGACTACCCGCTTACCTTCTTGATCAGTAGATTTTAAGAGATTCTGCCAAATTTGTGTTTTTTGCATCCCATTTACTAGCCGCGTTCCATTAGCATCATAGACGAAAATGGACAGATCGCCTTCTATAAAAAATCCATCTCGCCTGCTAAATTCGCCAAAAGCCTTTTCAGCTTTTTTTTCTTCAAGTGTCTCTACCGCTCGTGACACCATCGTTTGTGTAGAAACCTGTTTTGAATCGGGATAGAATTCTGCACCAACAATAAACTTGCCATCTGGGGTATCAACCAGTTGAAAGTAGCCAATCGCATTTGCATTAAAGTTTGAATAGGCAACAACTGCTTTTCCATTTTTCTTCGCCTGTGTGATAATATCCCTAACATATAAACGTCCCCGATTACCGGTTTGTTTCATGAGATTTTGCCCTACAAATGCTGGATTGACACCATTTGCCAAGCATTTGCCATCAAGATCAAAAACAACTACTCCCAGTCCACCTTGCGCAAACTCCCCGACTAAGTTTGAAAATTCACTAAAAGCAGCTTTGGCTCCATTAGCTTTCAAATAATAAATCGCACGAGCCACGTATGATTTTACCGTTTTGAAGTTAATATTAGGGTAATATCCCGCAGTGAGGACATACGCAATTTTAGTTTTTGGATCAATAACCCGCTCTACATAGGCCCGCTTGAGCTCTTTCCGCCAATAATAATTGAGCCAACCGCTTCCTTTGGTGCGAGCGATTCTTATCAGCTCTTTAATAAGGGGCTTTCCGCGAGCATCTACTTCGTCAATACGGTTCTGCCCTACTAAGGCAGGGTTATTACCATGCGCCAAGGTTAAGCCATTATAATCATAGGCAGCCATATAGATAAATCCCTTAACAAATGGACCTGTGGGATTACTTATCAAGGCAAAGGTCACCTCTTTTCCATTGCGCTTAAAATATTCGGCAGCTGTTTTTACGAGCTGTTTTGCTGCATACTCGTCACTTTCAGGAAAAAATCCACAGCCGAGTAAATAGCTGATACCATCCTTAGTAACTGATTTCACATAAGAAGTCTTAAAGCTATTTTGCCAGAGATAACTAACATTTCCCCCTTTAACTCCCGCTCGATTAAGAGTTTTGAGAAGTGAATCTCCGCCAAGACTTTTACTATCACTAATATCTCGCCAAATGGCATCGTAATCATCTCCATATGCTAAACAGACCCCTTTAGCTGTATAGACATAGATATACAATTCGCCAATCCGCCAAACAGGATTATGAATAAAATCGTTACAAGCATCCTCAACAGACACTTTCTGAAAATGCTTGATAGCCTTCAGTACCAGAGCCTTGGAGTCTCGTAATTTACGTTCTATATCTACTTCACCTTCAGCATCAAGAGAAAGCCCTTCAATCTCCTCAGCTGCACAAAATAGGTGAGATGTTACCATAGGCAAACAAAAAACCCATACAAGAGCCCACCAGCGGCATGACATGCTTAATCTCCTTAATTAATACGTTGTTAGGTATAGTTTAAAGAAGAATCATTCCCTAGCGCAATAGTTGATGCAAGTGGATTTTGTGGGAACTTTTCTGGTATACTTAATCAACAAGTATACGTATAAGGAGACCCATGATCGTACCTATTACTAAAGACAATTTTGAGACAGATATTATCCAAGCTTCAAAGCCCGTCATTATAGATGCCTTTGCCACCTGGTGCGGACCGTGCAAACTCATGGAGCCTTCCTTTGAGGAACTTGCAAAAAAGCATGGTGGTTCTTACGTCTTTGCAAAATTAAATGTAGATGATGAACGGCAAATTGCCATTCAGTTCGGGATTTCTTCCGTTCCTACTTTTCTTTTCCTCAACAAGGGAGCCCTTGTGGGTCAAGAAGTTGGCTACATGAGTAAAGAAGATCTTGAAGATAAGATTACCACTATTCTCGGCCAAATAACATAAGAGCGCACTCAAATTTTTCACATAGAAAGATTTTTTAAAATTATATTGACTTAAGTTTGGGGTTTTTATTACGATGAGAATGTAAACAGTATTAACCCCTAAACAAAAAGGACGAATCATGAAAAATCTATTCTTAGTGGCTCTTGTGAGCCTCGCACTTGGCGCTGAAGTATTGGCAACTTGCGGCTGTGCAGCAAACAAAGTTGTAAGACCAGTCGTTACCAAGAAGTAACTTTCAAGGGGCCGCAAGGCCCCTTACATTGTGGGAAAACTTTCCAAGGAGTTACAATTTCCTATCCTGCACCTCAACACCCAAGATTTTCAACTGATCACGAAGAGCATCAGACCGAGCCCAATCTTTGGCAGCGCGGGCTGCTTCTCGTTCATCAAGCAACTGTTGAATTTCAGGAGTAATAACTACTTCTGCCTTTGGCAGAGGTACGAGATTAAGCCCCAACACCTCGTTAATGAGCCCCTTAATAACGGAAGCTTCATTTGGCCCAAGCTCAGAAAGTGACTCAAAAAGAAGCCCAAAGAATTTGGCAATGGTAAGATCATCACACAGTGCAGCAAGCATTGATTGTAATAACGGATCAGACGAGTTTCGTATTTCATCTATCATTGCTGCAGGCACTTTTTCTAAGGCAAGACAAAGACGCTGATAGCTTTTTGAAGCGCCCTCAATATCCTCTGCTGTAAAATCAAGGGGGCTTCTATAATGATGAATCAAGTAATAATAACGAATTACCATCGGATGAAACCGATTACAGAGG
Source organism: Candidatus Babelota bacterium (assembly GCA_003174035.1). Taxonomy (GTDB): domain Bacteria; phylum Babelota; class Babeliae; order Babelales; family Babelaceae; genus PRDV01. The sequence continues at coordinate 5,014 of PRDV01000088.1, read as the reverse complement.
TCCCGTAAGGTCACAAAATTTCCCAGAGACTTAGACATTTTCTCCTGATTAATGCGCACAAAGGCATTGTGCATCCAGAAGCGGGCAAAGATTTTATTATGCAGACCTTCAGATTGAGCTACTTCATTTTCATGATGGGGAAATATAAGATCCATACCCCCCGCATGAATATCTAAAGTCTCTCCCAAATACGCTTTTGCCATAGCTGAACATTCAATATGCCAACCAGGCCTGCCAAATCCCCAAGGACTTTCCCAGCCAGGAGCAACGTCAGTTGACTTCCACAGCGCAAAATCTAACGGATCATGCTTATCCTCTCGCACCGCGACGCGTGCTCCCGCCTCAAGATCAGCAATAGATCGCCTAGAAAGCTTACCGTACTCTGGAAATGATTTGATACTATAATAAACGTCTCCTATGGGTGTGGCATATGCCTTGCCGGCGGCAATAAGCCCCTCAACAAAAGCAATAATGGGCCCGATATGGGTAGTAACCCGCGGCTCATAAGCAGGTGAAAGGCATGCAAGGGAGAGCAAATCCTCATGAAAAGCCTCAATGAAGCGATTGGCTATTATCAAGTAATCAGCAGGGTCATTGAGTTCCTTCTCTGCTCGATTAATAAGCTTATCATCAATATCAGTAAAGTTACGGCAATAGGTTACATCATAGCCTAGAAATCTCAGTAAACGATACAGAACATCGAATGTCACATAAACGCGACCGTGGCCTACATGGGGATAATCATAAGGAGTAATACCACAAACATACATACTAACCTTACCATCTTCTTTATGAAAGGGCTCTTGGCGATCCGTCAGCGTATTATGCAGCATTAACGGCGGAACCGGACAGTGTCCGAGAGAATGTCCGTTCGGACGTTGTCCGAAGTGAGAGAACTTATGCATGAGACTCCTAGCAAAAAATCCTAAATATAGTATTATAGATTCACTAAACTTCAGACGTCAACACTTTTGACCTCGGATATACAATGCTTAAAATAACTGTTCTAAAAAACCGGCTAGTGCTCCTTGGTATGGCATCCTCATTATTGTTCCCCCTTGTGGGCATTGAAAAAACTGACCAACAAGCAAAACCCCAAAGCGATGATTCTATCGGTGCAACCAACCCCCCTGATTCTCCCGAACTATCTTTAAAAACCGCAAACCCGCTCCATACACAAGAGCGGAAAAAGGTCCATGCGATTAGTATACGAGGAAATAAGTTGGTAACACAAGAAGCGCTGCTCGCTCGTATACCCTTTAGGATTGGGGAACCTTTCAATGCAGCAAAAACAGGTGATTTGATCCGTAATCTCTATGATCTTAATTATTTTAACAATGTTTCTGTGGAGGTAGAGGATTTTTCTGCCACAGAAATAGACCTCCATATATTTGTTGAAGAAAAGAAAAAGATTGCGTCAATCTGCTATGAAGGCAACAACAACTTAACGGCCGATGAAATTGAAAAAAAATTAAAACTTTCAGAAATACCCGCTATGGATGAAGAAGAGCTCCAGCTCTATGCCGAGCAAATTAAACGATTATATGCTGAAAAAAATTATCATGCCGTCTCCATTAAAGCTGAGTTACGCCCATCTTTAGAAAATACTGCTATTGCCACTTTTATTATCACTGAAGGACATAAGGCTGTCGTAAAGCGTATCAACTTTAGAGGAAATACCTGTATCAGCAGTCGAACACTACGCAATAGTATCTTTACTCGCGAGGATTGGCTCTTTGGGTTTATGAGCAAGGCGGGCAGTTTCCAACAAGAGATGCTTGATGCGGATAAATATGTCATTGAAAACTATTACCAAAGTAATGGTTATCTTGCCGCACGCGTGGTAGATATCGCAGTCGATAAGGATGCTTATGAATGCATAACCATCACATTTACGATTGAGGAAGGTGATCTCTTTACCATAACGTCAGTAAGTGCTCCCGGCAATGATATTTTAACTGAGCAGCAACTGCTACCTTTCATTCCTATTCGTGCTGGCCAACTGTATAGTAAAGAGATGGTCAGACAAACCATGGAAAACTTACGAAATGCCTGGGGGCGTTGCGGCTATATTTATGCAGATATTGAGCCGATTATTGTACCCAATATGGAAACAAAGACCGTAGAACTTACGTTCAATTCTGACGTAGGCAACAAAGTATTTTTAAATCGTATCATTATTAGCGGGAACACAAAAACACGCGATTATGTAATCCGTCGCATGCTCACGCTCTGTGAAGGACAGCTACTCACCCTACCTGATATGGATATTTCAAAAAGCAGAGTCGAAGGTCTGGGATATTTTGAGCCTCAAAATGGCGTCGAATGGAAAATTAATAAGCTTAAAGAAGATTTAGTAGATTTAGACCTCGTCCTTAAAGAAGCAAAAACAGGCAAAATTGATGGTATGATTGGATTTGGAGGAGCAGACCCCCAATCTCCTTCAAGCTCTGTCCGTATTGGCTTTGGTATCAGTGATCGCAACGTATTTGGCACCGGCATGAAAATAAATGCAAATGCGAGCTGGTCCCGCAATGATCGTTCTTTTGCTTTTAATATGATACAACCGTGGCTCTTTGGGCGCCCTATTGGTGGTGGTGTGGGGGTCTACCATCGCCGTTCGACCTATGAAGATTTTGAGAATATTAATACCGCTCCTCGTGAGACCGTTACTGGCGGTGATGCACAACTACTTTTTGCCCTACCCGGATGCCCAGATATTTCCGCATCAGTAAATGGAGGCGTTGAACGTATACAGTTTCAAAATGGACTCAGAGCAGAAAGAGCTGGTCGTCCTGAGGCACAAGTAGATTTGATTCAGTCATTTATTGATCGCCGCTTTATTTCGGGTACCAGCGGTTGGATCGGTACCTATATGGGACAAGATTTACGCAACCACCCGGTGCTACCTAATAGGGGGTATAACTGGAGCTTTACCACAAGAACTGGCATACCAGCGCCCGGAAGCTGTTTTGGGTATATTAAGGCTGATTTTGATACTACCTGGCTCACGCCGCTTATTGGGGAGTATGATCTTATTTTCCTCCTTCATGGCCATGCAGGAATTGTTCGCCCCCTTGGCGGCAAGTTAATTCCTTACCGAGATCTTTATAATATGGGTGGGCCGGCTACGGTACGTGGCTTTGAATTTGGTCAAATCGGGCCTCAAATTTTCGGCAGCTCCGTTGGCGCTCAAAATGCTTTCTGGGTTAACGCTGAACTTATTTTCTCCATTACTAAAGATCAATCAATACGCGCGCTTGTGTTCTATGACGGTGGTGCTGGTTGGGATACCCCGATTTCTGAAAAACAACGCGCCCTGCTTGCATTACCAGTGAATGAGTTTGCCCTTACCAATAATCGCTTCAAATATCGACATGCTGTCGGATTTGGCGTGCGCTTCTTAAGTCCCGTACCTGTACGTATTGATTGGGGCTTCAAGCTTGACAGAAATAAGAGATTGCGTGAAAGTCCTTATGAAGTTCACTTCACCATGCAGCAAGATTTTTAGTAAAGATTGACGCTTGTATTAAATGTGTTGATTTCCTTTCATTATTTTATTTAGGCTACTCCCAAGACTTATTTTTCTTAATCTTAAGGAGTTGCTCATGCAAAAGATGCTTACTAAAATCAGTATCCTCACGTTTTCACTCTGCCTGTTTCATGGCGAGATTTTTTCTAGAGATACCTCCTTGCTTGAATTACACAAGGAATATTTTCGCACGGTAAATAAAGCAATTAGAAGGGCATTTCATCAAATCAGTCCGCACAAAAAAACTCTTGAAAGCACCTATGCTCGTTCGACAAAAATTTCAAATACAGAAGAATGGCGTTTAGAGGCGGAATTTAATCGAAAAGGTGATGTGGTAGTCACAAGCTGTATAGATGGAGGACCAACGTTATTATGGGATGTCAAAACGGGAAAAATACTTTTTTCTTTACTAGAGGATGCCCCCGCCGAGGCTCATTTTAACCATGATGGAACGCAGGTAGTTGTCGCTTCGGGTGGTGCGGCCAAAATTTTTGATGTGTATACCGGCAAATTAATACAAATCCTACAAGATGAGCACCATATATACTCAGCATCATTCAACCAAAAGGGAACACTTGTCTTGACTCTTCAAGGCGAAACTGCAGCTGCCTGGGATGTAGCAACAGGAAGCAAAATTAGCACTGTTTCAGGAACAGGTGATGATCCTTATGTTGTAAGATTCAATCCTGAAGGCACTCAAGTTGTTTTTGGCTATTGCGATGGTGTCGCTGAACTATATGATGTAACTACAGGAACCCTTATTCAAACATTCAATGGAAAAGATTGGGCAACCTTTGCATTACTTAACCAGGCAGGAACTCTTTTATTTATTGGTGGGTATCAAGCGACTGTCTGGGATGTAAAAACCGGTAATAAAGTGCGCGTGCTCGTTGATGATCCTAAAGTTAAGTTTATTGATTCAATCAATTTTAATCATGATGAAACCCAAATAGCGGTAACCTGTAGCGATTCATCAATAAGAATATTTGACGTCGCAACCGGAAAACTTATTACATTTCTATACGATAATGATCGTTCTCTTTTTGTAGAATTTAACAAGATGGGCAACCAATTGCTTGTGGAGCATGACTCGCCTGGTGTTGGGGTGCTCTGGAATCTTTCATCAGGTTCCATTGCTCACCTACTAGATTGCCAATGTGATGAAATTCTTTCTGGGCATTTTAATAGAGAGGGGACGCTCCTCGTTCTTGGCTGCAATAACAGTACTGCTAAAATCTTTGATGTTACATCAGGAGAACTCGTGTATACACTTAATGCCAATGTAGCTGGACGCACTACCTCAAAGTAAGAAAATGGAGTAACAATCAGCCCCAATAACAGTCTGATTTGTTCATTACTATAAGTAAGGGCACCTTGTGTACTAGTTTAATACACAAGGTGCCCAGCGTTTGACCGAATCGAGCTGCCGCAGGCCCCTTGATTGATCAATGGGGTCAGGCAACCGTCCTTATTGCATTTTAA
>PRDV01000080.1 GCA_003174035.1 Candidatus Babelota bacterium | reverse complement strand
AACGTCCGCTAAAACTGATGAATGGCATCTCATTGACTATTTTGATCGACAATTGGCGATTGCTAAAGAAATTCATTCAAATATGAAAAAATATTGAAAAACTACTATCGATTTCTGTAATATTATGAGTGAGGGCTCCGAGAATAACCCAAGCATCCAAGCACTATGTGTTCGTTCTTACAGCCCTATGCGAAACTTATTACAAGGGAAGGCGATATGAACATATATTTGTTAGCAGGGGCAATTCTGCTTACACTATGGAGCGCAATTTACGGTGAATTATCACACAACGACCAAGAGTTTATTTCGAGATATGCATTACCAACTCAGATAGCCTCGATTCTTGACGAACATACGGCAGAACTTATTCAGAAAATTGATGGCATGGTGTCCCGAGGAGAAGAGAAGCACGGTGTTTGGACATTCAGGTGGCTACCGGGGTACTACGTGAAATATAACCTTGATAGGCTCAAAGGTAGAGCAAAGATGGAGAGATGCATTAAGAAATATCATCTTGATTTAATTACACTTTCTGATAAATATCTCTACCATGTACCGGGCCAGCCAGAAGAGCTAAAAAATGCTCATTATCTGGTAATCGTAAAAAAAATACGCAAGAATCCTAAAGCACAACCGCTTTCTGAAGAGCACGTGAGACAGCTCTGTACTATTATTGAAAAGACAGGATATATTAGCATGTCCCGCTCTAATTATATACAAACGTTAGATAATAAGGTCGCGCTCATCGACACTGAAAGTACCTTTGACTCAGCAGCAACGACCAAAGGGCTTATACGGTTAATCGCCTGGGACCATAATGGGCTTAAAGACTACGACAAAAAAGGGTTTGAGTACATTTTGCGTACCATAGCAAAAAAGCTTGAATGCCGCATATGTGCTCAAGGGCATACTCACGCAGATGTCATGGGCTTATTATTAAAACTGCGAGGAAGAAATGCCCGTGGCTACGCAGAATTTTTCAAGAGCCTCATAGGCAAGGTTAAACCGGCTTAGCCACAAACCGGGTATAAGGTTTTGCGGACTTCAAAAGCTGCTCACAATAATTGTTATACGCATTTTTATAGCGATCCTTTCCAAGGAGCATAGCGATTTCCTGCTTACGCTCGTCGAAGGAGACTACCTTTTTCTCTTCCAACTTAAGAAGCGTCATGCCATCGTCACTTTCTTGCGCGATGACGATACTTTGGGGAGCTAAATCCTTTATATATGCCTTCTCAGCAGAAAAATCCTCATCCTGCACTACCATAGGATCCTGCCATGACACAGTCTTATTAATAGCCCCACTCTCAATTTCTCTTTCAATAAGAGCACGCGCAATAGCCTTTGATCCACCAGCAAAGGGCACAAATGCCTGCCTAATGGTATAGTGAGCAAGAGGGTGCTCTTTATGATATGCTTCAATTTCACTTAAGGGAACCTGTGCTTTACTCTTGACTCTGTGTTCAACGGTCATTTCCATAATAAGCCCTTTTTCAAGCTCTTTTTTAGCCTCTTCAAATGTCCGGCCCCGTTCCTTAAAAAAATCGATAAGATCAGCACGCGTCATCTTAAGTTGCTCTTGAACGCGCGCAATATGTCGATCAACATCCGCCTCAGAGACAGGTAACCGTAGCTTCTTAGCATCAAGAAGAATTAACTCTTTTAAAAGAAGATCTTGCACATCAGGAACATTTCCTGCCAAATCGGGACGCAAATCAGATTGCAAAATAAGCACCCTGCCCTCCGGGTGGTGAAGATTTACCAAAACACGATCAGCGATCGAACGATCAGCGATCGGCCGATCGACGGTCGAACCAATCGAACTATCGGCAATATCGCTATCAGCGATAAGAAATGAAAACTGTGCGGCTAGCGCTAAAACCATAGGATATAATTTCATGAGACCCCCAACATCAAAAGAGGGGACTTGCGTCCCCTCTTTCTTTTTAGTTATCGAATTTACACTGATTTAGTTTCAGCTGCCTTTACCGGAGCTGCTTCTTCAGCTTTGCCTTTTTCAGCACCTTCTTCTTTAGCCTGAGCTTCTTGCAATTCCTTGAATTTTGCTTCAAGTTCTGCTTTCTTACGAGCTTCTTCTTCTTCAAAGAACTTGGTATTTTCAGTAGCATTCAAATCTTTTTTCCACTGATCAATACGCTTCATGAACTCTGATTGTCCTTCAACTTGCTTTTTATAGTTAGCCAACTTTTCCTTAAAGTCCGGTTGAGCTGCTATAACTTCAGCAAATGTTGCATATGCCCCTGCTTGACGAGGACCAACACCGTAGACCACTACATAAGGACCACCGTGTGCTGACACCAACTCAGCTGCATTTGGCTGCAAGGTTTTTGCTTTACCTTTGATGCTATAAGCTGCGGACTTAAGTGCTTTTTGTACATCCTGTGAGAAGACAGTTTGGGATGTTACAACACCAAGATCCTTGATATCTTTCTTGGCAGCTTTTGCAAGCGCATTAAAATCAGCACCTGGTTTTTCAGCTTTGGCCAAAAAGTCCTTAGCAGATTTTTCATCGGTAAAAATCACCGCTTTCATTTTAATACCTTCTGGGGTTTTCAAGAATGGCGGATTATCAAATGCAGGATTCTTCCCGGTATTTTCACTATAAAACTTTTCTAGGCCTGCATCAGATACGTCGATGCTTTCAAGCACTTGATTGCCCAGAATTTCAGCATTCACCGTATACATTGCTAAATCGCATGCACGTTCAAAGTTCTTGATATACTTAGGATCTTGATCGAGCTTTTGCTTCTTCACCTGATGCTTAAGCACTTCCATCTGCACAAGTTCATTAAATGCATGACGCTTTGCTTGAGGATCCATAGCAGCATATACCCCATCTTGGCGACTTTTCAAATAAATATCGAAGAAATCATCAAGTCTTTGTTTGGTAATAACCGGTTTACCATCAAGTGAGAAAAGCACATCTTCAGGAGCAGCACTTTCTACCGCCGAAGTTCCACAGGCAGGGCAACCATGACCCTTTTTGCCACCAAACCATTCACCGCAGCCAGAGAGAAGCATGAGAATAGATGCTAAAAACGCACCGCTCATTATAGGACGAATTTGCTTGAAATTTTTCATAAGGTAATCCTTTGGTTGAATACGGGTAAAAACAAGAAACTTTTCTTTAAGAAGTATGGTATCACAGAATTGAGCAAGTTGCAAAAAATTATTTTTCTAATGCAGGTGAAGCCACAAAAATATTCCTGCCTTCAAAAGCAATGCCATATTCAACTATTGATGAAACGGATTTGGCTTGTAACTCCTGAGTATGCTTTTTCACACGTATCTGTTCAAGGGCTTTTTGAGCCGTGGCTTCAAGGGTTTCTCCCGGCCTGACAACCTTAAATTCCATGACCACCGCAGATTGATGCTCTTTCTTTGGAATCAGTATCTCCATTCCATAAAGCGGACTGACAGAAATCAGGAGACATAAAAATATTCTTTATCATGACAAACTATTAGAGAACTAAATTTAGCATTTTTCTGGATAACGATAAGCCTTAGCACCAGCGTTTTCGAAGCTATCGAGCCACTCATCCTTAGGATCACATTCCTGTCTGCCTTTGTAATAATATTTAGCAGTTGCAGAATTTTGAGGAACACCCAGTCCAAAGCAATAAAGATCACCTAGGTTCCACCATGCCCCTGCTTGTGCTTCCTTATTATAATCCTGATTAGCTGCAAGCTCATAAAATTCCCGAGCTTTGACATAATCCTTCGAGACTTTCCGATACATATTACCGATCGCGACCCAGGCCCATGGTCGAATTTCTACGTTAATATCCTGGCTGCTTATCTTTTCATAGAGTTCCCTGGCTCGAGTATTATCCCTCTCGACGTCACGACCGTACCGATACATACCAGCCAATTCTAACCAAGCACTTATATCAACCACTTGACTAGCTACTTTCTCGTAAAAATAGTTAGATTTAGCTAAATCCCTATACCCTCCCTGATGACCTGCATAAATACGCCCCAATTCTAACCAAGCAGTTACCTGCATTTTCAAATCTATAGTTTGGCCAGAGACCTTCTCAAAAAAATCCTTAGATTTAGCTAAATTTTCGTGTATTCCGCGATCGCCTGCATACAACTGCCCCAATTTTAACCAAGCCCCCACCTGTAACTTCAAATCTAAAGTTTGACTAGCTACTTTCTCATATAAATCTTTTGCTTTACAAATATCTCCTTTCTCTCCATGGGCCCCTGCATAATAATCGCCTAATACATTCCAAGCCCACACTCGCGTTTTTTTAAAGTCTTCAAGAAATGACACATCCTCGCCAGGAATTTCGGAAACTTGCGCAAGCCGAAAGACAACGTCCCTGTGCCTATTTAATAAGGCAAAATGCAAAGGAGTAAAACCTTCAAACATTTTTACATTACTTTGAATCCGTTTATCAACAAGTAATGAAGCCCCATTAAGCCATCCACCTCTCTCGTTCAACCATCCCGAGCGATAGTTAAAATCACAGCTTTCTTTGGTAAGTCCAAAATCGGAACAATCATCGGCAGACTCTGAAAACTTCATACCACCATCCTCAGCACTTTCTAATTTACTCCGATCATACATACCAAAAACAAGTTCTAAATATGCCTCAATACCGGCCATTCCTCCAATCTTTAGTTTAGCATGTATAAATGCCCCGTTATTAATTAATTCATCAACCGTTTCGAGATTACCCCAATATGCCGCTTCATGCAAAGCAGTAACACCTGCTATCTTCAAACCATCGCGCATTGCCTCGTTAACTGGCAGTCCATGTTTTAGCAATTCCCTTACAATCATTGGGTCTGCCTTACGAGCAGCTTTTATCAATAATGGTTCGTCACAATTCAACGCGCTTATATCTTGAGAAGATAATGGCGTAAGAAGGTTTTTTATCAAAGGTAAATCCCCTTTTTCAATTGCGTGACACAGCGATTTACCGACATCCTCATTTAAGGGAGCAGCTGCTACCCCTCTGAGAGGAAACAATGATGGTGTACGATGCATATGACCACCCACTGCTAGTATCAAATCTGCTATATTTTGATTATTGCGATCAATCGCATAATCATACGCGCTCATGCCATCAAAGTCGCATATTTCTAGATTAGGCTGCGCCTCGAGTAAAACCTGAACCATTTCCTCATCATTCTTCTCTACTGCAAGATGGAGAGCAGTTTTCCCGTTGCGATTACGATAATCAAGATCCACGCCTTGAGTTATTAATAATTTGGCTATATTCCTAAAACCATGCTCAACAGCTTCATGCAATACCGTCGTGCCCGTCGACCACAACCAACTTGTAGCATAGCGAGCATTCACCTGCGCATCATGCTCTAGCAATACTAAGACCACGTCAGCATGTCCTGCAACAGTCGCTCTATGCAAAGCTGTTCTTCCCTTATCATCCCGCGCATCAACAAAAGCTCCATAGTCAAGTAATAGCTTTACAAAATCACTACTACCATTACTTGCCGTTTCATGCAGCGCGCTGATACCGCATCCTGTCCATACATCAAAGTCATATTTTGCATTTACCGGAATCCCCTTCTCAAGTAAATACACAGCCGCATTGATACTGTTCTGCTCGGCTGCGCGATGTAATGCATTTCTACCACGTGCATCTCTCGTTGTTATGTCAATTCCCAGATCAAGATAACATTCGATAGTCAGTGGAGAATCCAAGCTAATAGATGAGAAAAATGCACGCTGTAGTTGATCGCCAAGAATTGGCGGCGCCTGCAGGAAAGACGAAATTCCAGCCCCTGGCGCCGTGTTTACTGCTGAACAATTATAGGGCACTATCTGCGTTCCATGTGCTATCAATACATTTTCCATTGATTGTGTAGTAGTGAAAAAAAGAATGCCCAAGATACCGAATAATAGACTGTTTGCTCTCTTTAAATTCATGACATTACCCTCACGTTAAGATTAAAAAAAATGCAATGTGCTTGCCAATCTCCACAGGCAATTCAAAATCAATGAGCTCTGTGCGCAGCAAGCCTTTCTTAGCAATCATCCCTTCTGGACCGTAGCATTTAAGATGGTTTATAAGTATTTTGCCTAAGTGCTGATACCCATCTTTTAAGAATGGATTCATTTTTTCTCCAGTAAGTTCCCTATTATACAACCACTTCAGTGCACTAAGTGCATTTTGCGGTATATTGACACTAGGCAACCTTAATAAATATCTTACGCCATAAGGATCACACTGAAAGAGCGCACACAAGAAAAGCAAATTACGATCAGCTATCTTCTGATTTAGCATATCTTCCACATTGATTACACCTCCGTCCAAGAAAAAAGTTCTAAGCTCACTTTGATTTCCTTCTTTTAAAGCATCAATAATTTGATATCTCTTGGTAATTGATAAAATAACTACCTTCTTTTTTAGCACCTGCGGATCAATAGTTGCACCAGCCACAACCAGCGCTTTGAGAATCTCCTTATTATCAGCAGAAGCATAATTCAAAGGGCTTTTATTCTTCTTATCTTCAAGATTTAATTTAATACCCGGAACTTTGAGCAACTCTCTCACTGGTACTATACCTTTATGGTCGATCCATGAAAGGGCTCTGTGGAGTACGGTACGCCCTTCTTCGTCCTGTAGATTCACTTCAATATTACCAACTTGTAATAAGTCTCGTAGGATATCTAGCTCAAACATATAAGCAGCTTTGTGTAGTGCAGTTTCTCCCTTCTTGTCTTGAATATTTACTTGAATATCACTAACCTGTAACAATTTTTGTACAACAGATCGACGGCCACGATATGAGGCGTGATGAAGTGGGGTTACCCCCCGTTCATTCTGAAGATTTACCCGTATTCCTGGCACCTTCAACCATTCCTGAAGATCATCCCCACTACCATCCGTTAACCCATGTAATACCGAGTTTCCAAACTCATCTTGATAATTAACCTCAATAAAAGAACCTCTTAAAAACTCCATCGCTATTGCAACCGTACTCGACGAGGTAAGTAAGTTAAGCACTGAAAAATCCTGCTTGTCCTTCAGATGCAGATCAATAGTAGGAACTTGCAACAATGCTTTTACTATCCTAGCATCTTTTTTACCGATCGCAGTATAGAGCGCTGTTTTGCCCTCTTCGTCTTGAAGATTTACATCAATACCATGAATAGGTAATAGCTCTTGCAAAACGCCTAGACAGCCAAGCCCTGATAATGCTGCTTCGTGGAGCGCTGTTCGAAGATACTTATCCTGAATATTAACGTTAATGCCTGGAATCAGCAACAAATATTTTACAATTTCCCGATGTCCATGCCCTGCTGCTATGTGCAATAATGTCTGCTTTGCGAATCCATATTGAGTATTAATTTTAAAATCAGACACTGCGTGCAACTCTCTCACAACTTCAACATTACCTGATTTTACTGCATAACAAAGGGCAGTCCAATGATTAAGGGTATCTAGAATATTTAATTGCACATCATGAACACGCGAGAGTTCCCTTGTCATTTCTAGGTTTGAAACAGCCTTGTGAAGCGCTGTCTTGCCATTCCTATCTTGAAGATTTACCTGGATATCAACAATATTTAATAGCTCACACACCACAATCACATTGCCCTTCTCTACAGCCAAATGGAGTGCTGTTTTTTTGTCGTAGTCTTGAAGATTTATCTGGACACTCGAAATTCTTAATATCTCGCGTACTAGAGTAGTATTGTCATGTTCAATTACTAAATGGAGCACTGTTTTTCCATCGCGGTCTTGAAGATGTACCTGAATATCAGAAGCTTTTATCAATTCACTCACTGCTGTGGCTTTGTCTCTTTTAATTGCCCGGTGCAACGCCGTTTCACCTTCTTTATTTTGAAGATTTACTTTAATACCACGAGCTTTCAACAGCTCTCTTGCTATCTCTGAAGTTGAAGTCCCTGTGGCTACACCGTGAAGCGCTGTTGACCCATAATAATTTTGAACATTTACGTCTATATCGGAAACAGCGAGCAACTCCTTTACAACCTCTAGATGTCCACCATCCACTGCTCTATGCAACGCTGTACACCCGTCCTCTGAAGCTTGAAGATTTACCTTAATATTGCCACTTTTCAACAAACACTGTACTAACTCTAGGTATCCCTTCCTAGCCGCTTGCGATAAAGCGCTGCCGCACTTAGCCATCCTATTTACATCAACCATTGGATGCTTTAAAATCTCGGTCACGAGAATAAGATCATTTTTTTCTACAGCCTCGTGAAGAGCGGTCCACCCTCTATGATCAGTCTGAAGATTTACGTCTATACCAGGTACATTCAGCAAAATCATGACGGCCTCTCTATTGCCATTGGCCACTGCCCACTGCAATAGTGTCCAACCATTAGACTTGTAGTATTCACTACCCAATGGCCATGAAAAATCGACTCCAGTGTCGTCAACAATACTATTTATAGGAAAATTTGGAATTTTCACTAATTCTCGTACTAAGTCTAGTCGACCTTTTTTAACAGCCCAACACAAGATTGTACTAAAATTAGGTACATCATAAAATGCCATATCAATGTAGCCAAATTGTAGAGACTTGATTATATAAAGCATTGTATCAATGTCACCGGCTTCTTGTGCCTTATAAAGTTGCTGAATAGTCCCCGGGAAAAACCACTGTTTGAGCCCTTTGAGCTTCTCCATACCATGCAGAGGGCTACAATATACAAATAAACATAACAGTACTCTTTTCATACAAACGTTTCTCGCTAGATCAATTAAGTTGATTGAGCATTGCCCAAGTATCATTAACCGGGAGGATTATCGCTTTTGGATTAAATCAATCACGTGCAGATTGCCTGCAGCTGGAATTGTATCCTCAAAATCTCCGACTTTGCTATCAATCACCAATTTATAATAATAGTGCGCTTGCTCATAATTTTTTGGGACCCCTTGCCCCTTGTAATGCAGGTCACCGAGCCTGCGCCATGCCTTAGTTTGAGATTCCTTGTTTACTTTTTGTCCAGCCGCCCGCTCAAAATACTCCTTCGCCTTAACATAATCTCCGGGAACTCCCCAGGCTTCATGATATAATAGCCCTAGACCATACCATCCCCATACCTGAGCTTCCTGGTTATCCCCCTGGCTAGCAGCCATTTCATAAAACTCTTTTGCTTTAACATAATCTTGTCTAACTCCTAGACCATGCATATATAAGTGACCGATGCTAACCCATGCCCACGCCCTTACTTCCTTATTTACATCCTGATTCACCGCTTTCTCATAAAAGTTAAAGGCCTTAGGATAATCACAGTACCTCCGCTCTATTTTTTTACCAATAACATAAAACTTAGCTTGTCCATAAAACTCGCCCTCTCTCACATATGCATAATAATCACCTAATGCATTCCAAGCCCATGCTTGTGTTTCTTTAAACGGAGCAAGGAATGATAGGTCTTCACCAGGAACGGTAGCATTTTTTTCAAGCAAGTGATCAACAACAGCTTTATGCCTATTTAACAAGGCAAAATGTAGCGCAGTAAACCCTTCAAACATCTTTAAATTGCTATCAATTCGTTGATCCATAAGTAATGGGGCGTGAAGATCCCAATGGCCTCTTTCTCGCCGTAATCGAAAATCCTCTTTAAACTTACGCACTATACTGTCACTCTCCCCCTCTGTAGCTTCTACCTCAAGAAATGATGGATTATTCGGCTTTAAAAACTTCACCCCGCCTGGTGTCTTTTCCACCTGCATAGAATATTGTTCACTGGCACTTGGTGCTTCACCTGTAGAGAAACCGAAAATAGCTCCTAAATCTGACTTCAAGGCTTCCATTCCTCCAGTTTTTAAGGGAGCATCTATAGCGGCTTGTCCTTTTATCAACTCTTCAACTGTCCTTATGTTACCCCAGTATGCCGCTTCATGCAATGCAGTAACTCCTGTAATCTTCAAACCATCTCTCATTGCCTCGTTAACTGGCGCCCCGTGTGCTAGTAATTCTTTTACCATTTGTGGATCACTATGCCGAGCTGCCTTAATTAACAATGGTTCATCACAATACAGTGTGCTTATATCTTGAGTCGATGCGGGAGCAAAAAGGCTTTTTGCTTCAGAAGGCTTTTTATCTAGGAACCAACGAGAGAGATCCCAATTTTCAATTGCTTGAGACAGAGATTCACAATCATGTTCTTTCATCGTATCAGCAGCTCTCACTCCACAGAAAGGGAAAAACGATTGCACCTTCAGCACACGCGCACCGGCTCTTGCCAATAATTCTATTACATCTTGATTATCAAGATCAATTGCACTATCCAGAGCATTTTTGCCATCAAAATCTCTTATTTCTAAGTCAGGCTGTGCCGCCAGTATAATCTGAACCATTTCCCTGTCATTATTCTCTACCGCAATATGGAGGGCGATTTTCCCTTGGGGATCACGGGAATCAACAAGTGCCGCCCCAGCTATCAATAGCTTAGCTATATTTTTATAACCATGCCCTACCGCTTCGTGTAAAGCAGTCGTGCCGGTTGACCATAACCAGCTTGTATCATAGCGAGCATTCACCAGCGCACCATGTTCTAGTAATAAGAGTACAACATCTTCATATCCTGCGGCTGCAGCTCTATGCAAAGCTGTTCTTCCTTTATCATCTCGTGCGTCGATAATGGCACCATGTTCAAGTAATAGCTTTACAAAGTCACCAATACCATTACTGGCCGCTATGTGCAGTGCATTGATACCATATCCTGTCCATATATCAAAGTCATACTTTGCATGTACCGGAATTCCCTTCTGAAGTAAATAAGCTGCAACATTTATACTGTTATGCTCCGCTGCCCAATGTAATGCATTTCTTCCGCTCGCATCTCTCGTTGTTACGTCAATTCCCAGATCAAGATAACATTTGATAGTCAATGGAGAATCCGAGCTAATGGATGAAAAAAATGCGCGCTGCAGTCGATCATCAAGAGTGGCCGGCGTCTGCAGGAAAGACGAAATTGGGTGGCCTGGCGCCGTGTTTAGTGATGAACAATTATAGGGCACTACCTGTGTTCCCGACGACATTGCAACATGTTCCATTGATTGTGTAGTAGTGAAAAAAAGAATGCTTAGGATACCGAATAATAGATTGTTTGCTCTCTCGCAGTTCATTGCACTACCCTTCAGTTAAGATTAGAGATGATATAACAGGAGAGTAATATATAATTTGACTTTTCACAAGCCAAGATTTAATCTTGATTTGCAACTATATTACACATTCCGTTTGAGGTTCATATGAAGCAAAATAGGTATTTGTTCGCGAATTATTTTTTGCTGATTGGTTTTTCAATAGCACTCTCATTTGTTCCTGAAATACCAGCAATGGAATCTCAAAACATCAAGCCTTTCGCCAAAGAGGAAGTTTCATCTTCACCTGATCAGGCAGATTCGGATGAGGAGAATGAGCAAGCTCCTAAGCCTAGCGCTACACTAGGTATTGTGGTAAACCCTTTCCACCTGACAGAAGACCCAGATGGTATCGGAGTTGCTATCGACCATGATGATTTGGAAATACTTACCAGTCTAACGGATCTAACGGAACTAGCGGAAAGAAGTTTAAAAAGCGCGTCGACGAAAGACATCACTCTGACTGATGGAGAAACTAAAGAACCAGCTTCAGTATCTTTAACTCCACCAGCAACTATTAAAGAACAAATTTCCCGCATGCTCGGTAAGCTTCAGGTTTCTATCGATAGAAATAAACGCCATCTCGAGGAAGCTCTCCATGAGAAAAAAGAGCTTGAAGAAAAGACACAGAAACTAGATACTTCTTTCAAGGAAACTACTCAGCAACTCAGAAAAATCAACGAAGAAAAAGAAAAGTTAACTGCTGAAAATTTAGAAATGATAAAAATTATTGAGGGGCTCCAAGCTTCTTTGAAGCAATTTACTGAACAACTCAGCAAAGTCCGTGAAGAAAAAAAGGATTTTCAAAATAGCATTAACACCCTCAAACGCCAGAAGACTTTTTTTAAACGAGGCGCACTAACAATTGTCAGTCTATTATTAGCATTGGCGGCAGGTGTTATCATTACCGATATGCTGAGAATACGTTTTGATATAGAGACCGTAGGGCCTCTTTCAACTAATCAAATATCCTTAGCATCCATCATTACCCTTTTTTGGTTATTTTATGGTATTGGTGATCGCGTTTTTCAATAGCATAAAACGCTCTCTTTTCTGTCAAAAGAACGATAAAATAGTTCAAATAACTCTACAGGCAACAACTGCGTGAATCTCTTTTGGCCTATCTTTTATCAATTCCTTCCCAACTTGAGAGAGCGTAGCACCCGATGTCATAAGATCATCAATGAGCACAATAACCTTATTTTCTAGGGTATATTCAGACAGAAGCCTAAAAGCACCTTCTACATTTTTATGCCGTCCCACTGCTTTAAAAAGAGACTGAACCCTTGTACGCCTTGTTCGTTCTACACATTCTACAACCGGTTTGCTACTCAATTTTTCTAACGCGCGGGCAATAAGAACGCATTGATTAAAGCCCCGATAGGCAAAACGTGATCTATGTAAAGGAACGGGCACAAGATAATCGAAAGGAATATTTCTCAGCGCTGAGTGCTGCCAGATGAGCGACCCCAGCTTTGCACCTGCTGAGTAATCTGATCGCCCTTTTGCTAAAATAAGCGATTTCAAGGGATCCTCATAAGCGCTCACTGCATGGACTTGCATAGTGTATTCTTTACTAAGCACTAAGGAAGTAGATATAATCGGCTTTACCAGTTGAGTACACGATACGCAGAGTACTATTTCGGGTGAGCCGTATTCTCTGCAATAAAAACAAAAAGGAGGCGCTAAGATATTCTGAATAAAGGACCATGCTTCACGCATGTTCACGAACTGCAAAAAGGCTCCATGCCATGATCATGACTCCGATCACAATGCACATATCAGCTACGTTAAACAGCGGCCATACCAATGACCCTTTGTGCACCATAATAAAATCTATGACACCACCATACAAGCATCTATCGATAATATTGGAAAACGAACCACTGATAATCAACACTTCTCCGATAACTGAATAACCAGCCTTCAATCGCCCAAAGGCGTATATTCCCAATACAGTAGTTATGGTCATAATCGCTAGCGTCATAAGCAGATATACCCCTGCATCAGCGCTGTGTAATATTCCCCAAGAAATCCCACGATTTATAGTAAGCTGAAATGAAAGAAAAGGAGCAATAACCCATTCATGAAGCCAGGCATCCATAGCCCACCACTTACTTATTCTATCAACTAACAGCGCAGTAGCTGCTAAAAGCATATAATTGCCGGCATTACGCATTATCTGACCTCCGCGCCTAAGGTTTTTACTCCCTGTACAACCTTTGACCACATATCATCAATAGCCTCTTTAGTAAGAGTTCCTTCTGGGTCATAGCCGACAAATCTAAAAGTAAGCGATTTTTTATCTTGCCACTCAGACTTTTCAAACATATCTATAAGTGTAACGGAAATAATACGCGCATCAGCAGCACGAATTTTTTGTTCGATACTGGATACTGAGCAATTAATCGGCACCAGCATACTAATATCCAAATCAGTTGCTGGAAATTTTTTGAGTGGCTTAAACTGCTCTATCGCAAGAGGCTCATGAATCAGTACATTTAAGTCGAGCTCAAAAATAAAAGCTTCTCCCTGCATAAGAGAACGCAAAAAGGAATGGGCCATCATACCAGCTCGTCCTATAATACGATCCTTATACCAGAGTTCTGCTGACCTATGCTTATCATACCAAGGAACCTCGCGCAGTGTTTGTTTTTCCCATCTCACCGGCAAGCGAACCATAGCAAAAAGTCTCATCAACTGGGATTTACTCTCATAAAAATCGAGTGGCACTTTTTGCTCATACCAAATGCCCGCGCATTCCTGCGTTTCTATGGGATTATTGTCTTCCATAAACCACACGCGTCCGCATTCAAAAAAGCGCTGCGTTTCCGTGTGAGCGTTCTGAGAAACACACTGTAAAAGATTCGGTATTAAGGTAGTTACCAGCCGTTTCCACTGTTCCGAAAGGGGATTTGCTATCACTAATGCATCTTGTGGATCAAACCCGATAGTTTTTAAGAACTCTTCATTAAAGAAAGCATAGGTATCTACTTCTCGCATGGAAAGCCCGTAGGCAAGTAAGTTCTTAAGAGACCGTTTACGCTCAATAAACGAGGTTTCAAATGCTACCATAGCGCGAGAAGGTGCAATAGGCTGAATTGCTCCATAGCCAATAAACCGAGCGATTTCCTCAATAATGTCCTCAGCAATAGTAACATCCTTTGTTCCTCTGAAGGTGGGCACCGTAACAAGATAGGTAATGGGCAAACCCCGCCTACTTTCAACTCCAAACCCCAGACGCTTCAAAATCTCCTCGATTTTTTCAGCGCTTATGCGTTCTCCAATGCGACTTTCGATATCTTCATGTGAGAGTTCAATACTATGCTCATGGGCAAGGGCACCTAAAGAAACGATACTATCAGTAGCTGTATAAGGAATCTGAGCATCGTCCATAAGCTTGAGGTACCGCAAGAGTGCAAGAGTATTTTGATTGGGATCCAAACTCTTTTCAAAACGTGTAGATGATTCTGTGCGCTTTTTTATACGTGTTGCCGTCTTACGTATGGCAGCTGGCTCAAAATTACCAGCCTCGATAAGTATTTCGGTTGTTTTTACTCCAACCGCTGAATCCTTACCTCCCATAATCCCAGCGACAGCAAGTGGCTTTGTGCCATCAGTTATCACATAGTCAGAAGAGGTAAGCGTAACTTCATCGCCATCGAGCAGAATAATTTTTTCTCCCTCCTGTGCGCAGCGGCCCACGATTTTTTTTGTTCCCAAAGCTCGAGCATCAAACACATGCATAGGTTGGGAAATATCAAACATGACATAATTTGTCATATCAACCAGCGCATCGATAGGACGTGCATCAACCCGCGCAAGGCGCACCGCTATCGGTAAAAGCGATGCCCGTGATTCGACTTGTGGAATGTATAAACCGGCCAATCTTCTACAAGGTTGCCCACACAGTTGATTCTGGGTAATCTCAAAACTATAGGGATGTTGTGGAGACGATGGAGCAACATGCTCGTAATGCTTAATCATTTTGGAAGCAAGAAAGCGATCTTCGCTCACCATATCCTTCCCTAAAAGAGCCGCGACCTCTCGCGCAAGCCCACGGTGACCCCAAAGATCTGGACGATTAGTGAGTGCTTTATTATCAATATACAACACATAGTCTTCTGCCTGAATTGAATCGCGCCAACCGCCTTTTAGATCACCATCAGACATATACACCGGCGGTAATGTGCCGTCTTTTTCTGAACCAAAATCAGCAAGCGAAGCTCGGTGAAACCGGTCGCCTTCTTTTTTAAGAAGGACAATCGCACCTGGCTCAAGCTTTTCTTTGCGCGGCTCGAGCGAAATTTTCTTTTTTAACTCAGGGCAGTCGAGCAAAACTTCTGCAGTAGCATCAATTACTCGTGCAGCAAAGAGAGAAGAGACGTCGGTTTTTAAATGCACAGCGCCATCGATTTCTGCTGTCGTTGCGCTCAATTTCTTAACAAGCTCTGAGATAGCAATATCTTTTATATCTACGGCAATATGATCAACAAGCCAAGAGAGGAGAAACTTCATGTAAACGCCTTAATTCAATGAAAAAACCTAATTATCAAGAGTATACGATAAAACGCTCGGCGAGGCAATCGCGAGGCGCTCTTGACGGCACCTCGAACAGGCTCTGCTTGCCAATAATCCTGCAAATGCATGGCTCATTGTTCTTGCAATGCTTCACTACGCTGAACACCTAGCAAACAAAAAAGAAAGAGAGTCTCAGGCACCGCTTTGGAACTTAGTGAGAAATAATTTGATCTATGGCAGCCTCCAAGACACGGTGTATAACGAGGCTTTCTTTTGAGTGAAGAGCTTCAAACATTTTTTTCTTCAGCACCTGAGAGTACAAAAACATTCTTTCCTTCAAAAGCAATGCCGTATTCCACTACTGATGAAACGGATTTGGCATGCAACTCCTGAGCATACTTTTTGGCACGAATCTGCTCAAGAGCTTTTTGAGCCGCAGCTTCAAGCGTTTCACCTGGCCTAACAATTTTAAATTCCATTACCACCGCAGGCTTATGCTCCTTTTTTGGAATAAGCATAATATCATAACGGCCAAAACCACTCTCTCTATTAGATTTCACTTCATAGGAATCACTCAATGCTACCAAAAGCCCAAGCACAAAAAGGTGATAACTTTTTTCTGGCTCATTGCTTGGTAGATCATAAACACTCATGCTACTGAGCACGAAGCTTTGTAAAAGCTTCGTAAAGGTATAGGTATCACCCTCTGTAATTGCCAGCAGTAAATCCGAAACTTCGCCGCCTATGATTGCATCTTTAAATATGTTGTTGAGCATATCAATATAAAGATAACGGATTTCTTGGTTGGGAATCATGAGTGAACATACTTTTTTGCCTTTTTCCATTTCATAATTTTGATAAGTTAAGTAACCAGTAAACAGCAGTAGGCTCCAGATCAAATCGGATCGATGATCTAGATCCGGAAAAATAATAGTTTCCACAATGGGTTGTCGGACCGTTTTATTGGCTAAAATAATTTCTAGCTCAGACTTCAGACTTGCAGATGCTCGAGTAATTAATTTCTTAATAAGGACATTATCACTCGTATTTGCCCAGTACATTTCCAAAATGCCTTGATCATTTGTACACTTAAGCACAGACCAGGGATTATATATCTCAGCCGTCATGCCAAAGGCGTAACCATCATACCAAGCTTTTATCTCTTCTTTTTTGTTTGCAAGATCGTAATAATTAAGAAGTTGTTCTACTTCTTGTGGAGTAAAACCAAACTTGTCCGCCATTCTTGCATGAGTAAGATTAAATACATCTAAGTTATTGAGATCGGTAAATATTCCCGCCTTTGCTAGTGTTAAAATACCGGTAACAATCCCCTTCTCTAACAGATTATTGTCTTTTAATATCGCTGTTAATAATGATTTTGAAAAATCGATAGCCTCTTGGTAAAAACCATGGACAAAAGCAGATTGAATCGGTACATCATATTCATCGATAATGACAACAACCTTCTTTTTATAATAACGCTCAAGAAGCTTCGCCAGAAAATGAAGACTCGAGCCTAACTCGGCCTCTGACGCCTCTCTCTCAAGAATACGTCTATAAAGTTTTATTTCCTCAGGCTCTAGTGCAGTTTCAAGAAGAAATCGATGCCTATCAAATTCTTCATAGATTGTGAGAGCAAACCTATCATAGCACACCTCCCAGCGCGACGCTTTTACACCCTTAAAGGTCAAAAAAATCACAGGAAACTGCCCAAACGACGCCTTAGCTTGGGCATCCTTCCAAATAGCAGCTGCCGAAAAAAGATATTCCCTATCTTCCAAGCTTTGTTCGAAAAAATAACGGAGCATAGACATGTTGAGGGTTTTGCCAAATCGACGAGGACGCGTTACCAAAACTACTTTACCGCTTTTCAAGACATCATTTACCAAAAGTGTTTTATCAACGTAATAGCAGTTCGCATCTATAAGTTCTTTATAATCGCTTATACCGATCGGAATACATTTTTTCATTACTTCCTTTCAGGCGCGGAAACTGCGCCCCTTGGCGCGCAGAGGAAGCGCCAATTAATGGTACGAATACCCATCACTTGAGTGTATTTGTTTACAATAAACATG
>PRDV01000001.1 GCA_003174035.1 Candidatus Babelota bacterium | reverse complement strand
TGAGACGCCTTTTTTGTCGTCTGATAAGAACTACTATTACTTTTTTCCATAGCGTCAATACGTATGACATTGAACATAAAAAGAGTTGTCAGTAAGATATTTTTCATTGCTTCCTTCATGAATAAGCGCCAACGAATGACAGGGGTAAACATCACTGGCATGTTTTTTTGCATAGGTATACCTAACACGCTGGTTTAAGCAATCTCATGATATTAAACATTGCCAACCCTGAGCCGGAGGCTGTGAACCAAGCCTACGTAAGCAATCAACCGCTTCTTGATGCCCTTCTTTGTAAGCCATCTCTATAGGCCTAAGACCATTTCCTGCTTGAATTTCAAGATCAGCGCCTAATCTCACCAAACATTCGATAGCAGCAATCTGATTATCGCTTGCTGCAAAATGCAGTGGCGCCATGGCAGCTGCACCACATTTTAAATTTATATCTGCTCCTAAGCGTACCAAAGATTCGATCGCCCGTATTTTGCCTGTAATTACTGCTATTCGTAAAGGCGTGGATCCTACTATAGTTTGTGCGTCTACATCTGCTCCTAAGGATACCAAATGCTCAATCATTCCAACTTGTCCCCCTATAGCCGCACAGTAGAGAGCTGTTTGGCCTTTTGAATTACAAACATCAACACCTTTACCACCCAATTTTATGAGAAGATCGACAGCTTCTATCATACCAAACTGAGCAGCCATGTGCAGAGCAGTTTGGCCTTCTTTATGTTCAGCTTCAATAGGAATATGAGATGTAACAAACAACTCTATTGCCTCACAATGACCGGCAATAGCTGCTATATGTAATGGGGTAAACCCATTTTCATTTCTCGACATATCGCATAAGCCTTTCTTTATCAACCATGTGATCGCATCAGTACTATTGTTTCTTTTTTCTGCGATCAGAAATAATGCATTGGCACCTTGTTTATTTTTTACATCTAAACGAGCACCCTTCTTTACTAGATACTCAAGGGCTTTCAACTGACCATTTGCAGCTGCATACAAGAAAGGCGTATGCCCTGCTGAATCAGTTATTTCGATACTTACTTTTCTCTGTATGAAATAATCAATAATACGCGTATTCCCGGCTGCAGCAGCTAGATGAAAAAAAGTCACCCCGCCTGGCAAAGTAATAGGAAAAGAAAACCCGCCCGCATCAATATTGATAGACTGCCCTCCCATTATACCATCCAATGAAATGCCTAAATCAAGCAGGCAATCAACAACAAGATTTTGCTGGCTTTTTAATGCAATAATAAGTGCCGTACCACTTTCTGCATTAATGTTAGCACCTAATGCTACTAGAGTACGTATAGCCGCTTCATGACCATTTTCCACAGCTAAAAAAAGTGGTAGTGCGCCTTCCTTATTGGGCAAGGCTAGATCAGATCCCAACTTGTGAAGATACTCAATTCTTTCCACTAAACCATCTTTGGCTGCTTTATGTATTAAAGCATTTCCATTACTATCAAAGCTCGTAAGCAAACAGCGAAGTACCTTATGACGACCTCTCCTGTGTGCATAATCAAGCGCGCTTAAACCTGAGCAATGAGGCACATCTAACTGAGCATCATTCCTAATTAAATGCGCTAAGGCTTCAAGATCCTCCTTATCTATTGCAACCTGTATTGTCGAAATACCTGCAGTGGCGATGCCATTAAGTGGATCTATCCCACTACCATCAATTGCCGCAACCTTCTCCATGCAATGGCTCGATAACGACACCAAAATAATATTTGTCAGAAGAATGAACTTAGTTCTGAATATAAGCATTATTAATCCTTCTTTGCACGAACGCTCTGTTTTAATAGTTCATGGTTTTTACTTGAGTCCTGCCTCCTTGGGAAGGCATGCATGCTTTTCGACAAATCATACTACGACATTTTTCTCTACATGTCTTACTTTCTATACCATGAAATGGCCAATTTTGCTAGCAAGTTAAAATCCATTGGCTTTCCTGCTATTTTTAGTAAACTTATTCAAAAATTATATGCTGAGTTTTACAAATGATGCCCATAAACCAAGAAGTTACTGCCCTATCGAAAAAGCTAACTGTATTGTATCCCCACGCTGCTAGCATTATAGCATGGCAACTCTTGAGCTTTATTACGGGCAAAAGTCCTGTAGAACTCATTGCTCATACAGATCTCCCACTCACTGTCAATCAAAAAACCCACCTTGATACAATAATGTATCAGCTTCTGGAAGAGCATAAACCCTTGGCATATATAATTGGCTCAGTTCCCTTTCTATCGCTTGATATCAAAGTAGAACCTCCGATACTGATCCCTCGCCCAGAAACTGAATATTGGTGTTCAATTATCATCGAGCAGTTAGAAGAATTGCCTCATAAAAATCTCACCATTCTTGATTTGTGCACCGGATCAGGATGCATAGGCCTATCTTTAGCTCATGCATTACCTAAGGCTCATGTTTATGCTGTCGATCAATCTGTACAAGCCTGCAATTTAGCACGCGTGAATGCCGGTCTCAATGGGATAGCCAATATGAGCATTATTCAATCAGACCTCTTTACCAATCTACCCAAAATACAATTCGACCTCATAGTAAGCAATCCTCCTTACATCAGCGCCGAGGAGTGGCTTACCCTAGAAGAAAGCGTTAGATCATGGGAAGATCCGGCGGCTCTGCTTGCTGAGCAAGAGGGGCTTGAACTTCTAAAAAAGATTCTTGATCAATCTGCTGTGTGGCTTAGGTGCAATAAGGAGATGAGAAAATTACTCATACCTCAACTGGTGCTTGAGATAGGGCATACCCAAGGTGAAGCAGTGGCTGCATTGTGCAAAAACGCAGGTTTTAAAAATGTTGGCATACATAAGGATCTTACAGGGAGGGATCGTTTTGTTACTGCCCAAGACGGAGGGTCTTGTGAATAATCAAGTTCTTAAAGAGGCTGTGCAGGCTTACCATTATAAAAGAGTCAAACAATGGCTTATTATTTCAGCAATTGCTCTTTGTGGACTGCTGATATGTTGTGGCTGCATAACGTATGCGCAGGTAAAACGACATTACCGTAATAAAGGTGAACTAGCAACCTTGCAGTATTCAATAGATATGCTTAACAAACAATGGGGAGCCCAGCAACAACAAGCTCGCCAACTCCAGCTTTTAAAAAAAGAGAGCACTTATTTTCAAAAGCATGATGTTGCTGAGTATCTCATGCTCATTTCAAAAACCATTCCTGATAATACCTATCTCATGGAGCTTGAAATAACACCCGAAGTCGTAAGAGTAAAGGGCTATAGTTCTAGTGAAATTGAAATCCAACAATTTGTTCAAAAATTGAAATCAGCCATGCCTGGCAAAAGGATAGAGCATGAATCCCGCGAGGAAGCAGCAGGCCTTGAATTTGAGATACGTATTAGTCTCGCAAAAACTTCAAAAAAATTAAAGGGTTATTCCCATGAACAAGAAAAGTCTCTCAATTAGAAGATTCTTGAATTTTGTTTTCATTTTGTATTATTATAATAAATGAATATACAAATTCAATCCTATAAAAGGAGTTCTCTATGAAAAAGATTGCATTAGTCTCTATAATTCTCCTATCAGCACACCTTTGCTCGGCGGTAAAAGTTTACACGCCATTCTATGATAGCTACCAAAAAAGTGGCAAAAATGGCTCTAAAATGGTCATTCCTCAAGGTAAATATCGTACTGGCTGGAGGGCAGGAAGGCATCGCGCCTATTGGCATGATAAATACCCTTCTCAAGTACGCCGAGAAAAATAATTTTAAGGCACCCGAACTTTAAAAAGAATAAAAGCGAGCATCACTAAAAGCGCATAACCGCCAAAGCGGACCGCCCTCTTATTATAGGCAAAACCGCCCATAATCAAATAGAGCCCGGAAAGAGCGTAATAAATCGCGAGTACCCCAGTTCTGTATCCATTTGCTCCTGACAACGGAATATCCAAATGCTGCGCCGTAAGAAATTCCTCCAAAATAGACAGCACTGACGCGTGGCGTAATTGTGAAGCAATATGTAAGTAGTAGCTGATAAAAATCAACGTCATCCTGATCCACAAAAAGAGAAGTATGAGGGTAGCAGCCCCTACTGTTGTTTTCAAAAATGATTCGCAGTCGTCTTTCTTAAGCTTAAGCCCTAAGTAAAGAAAAAGAAACAGGAGTGTCATACCTCCTAGAAGAAAGGTATAGTGCAAAATATCAATGCGCCTTATGGCAAGAACCGTCTGCGGCACATCAAGCGGAAGACAAAAGTACAGGGTAGCCAAAAAAGAACCGCCAAGAAAGCAATAGCCTATACCACTCATGAGCTTCCGGCAGCTATATGATCCCCTCAAGGCATACAAAGATCCAAGCCCAGCAATGCCAACAATCGAATAGAGTATTTCTCCCCCACTCAACAGCAAAAGGAGCACCAATACAAACGTAAAGGCGATGGCGAGCATATCCGAAAAAAAATTGATAGAGGACGCAACAGTGAGAGAAGAGGTAGTATTCTTTTGATCCACAATATGCCCCTAAAAGTATAAAAAAATCGCTTCGTAGCATTGTTATAGTAGCAGAGGGTATTAATCTAAATCAAGAATCGTTAGCAAGAAAAATAATACGCGCTTTAAGTTTATGGTATTCCCTATACACTTAAAGCATAAACAGGATACTCGTACAAGCAAGAAAAGAGCATGGCAAAGATTAAACTTTTATCTCCTCAGGAAGCACAGAAAATAGCAGCTGGCGAAGTTGTTGAACGGCCAGCAAATATCGTAAAAGAACTCATTGAAAATGCACTCGATGCAGGCGCAACACAGATCAGCCTTTACCTTGAAGATGGTGGCCGCAAACTCATTCGGGTTACTGATAACGGCTGTGGTATGAGCGCAGAGGATGCACGACTTTCTATAGAGCATCATGCCACGAGCAAAATAACCTCAGTGCAAGATCTCGAGCAGATTGCTACCTTCGGCTTTCGCGGTGAAGCGCTTTCAAGTATAGCATCCGTAAGCCTTATGACCCTATCAACCAAACAAGCTGAAGATGCCCTTGGCACCTGCTTAGAAATCGCAGAAGGGAAAATTACCAAAGAATCTTCGGTAGCCATGAATACCGGCACAGAGATTATTATTCGAGATATCTTTTTTAATGTACCTGCCCGCCAAAAATTTTTAAAAACAAAAGAAACTGAATGGCGAACCATTCTCCATCTCTTTGATGCATTTTGCCTCGCTTATCAACAGGTTTCTTTTACGTTGTACCATGATGATAGGCTTATCTATACTTCACCCGCAACGAACCTTCTAGCAGAAAGAATCGCCCAGCTCTTTGAGCCTGCGTTTTCTAAAAACATTCTGACCTTTGAAGGATCGCTTGAGCGCATGCATGTGCGTATTACTGGCGTATGTACCAATCCTCACTATACGCGCTTTGATCGCAGCCATATATTTGTCTTCGTACAGCAGCGGTGGGTAAAAAATCATAAGCTCATCAATGCTTTCATCAAGGGCTACCAAAATATGTTGCAGCCTCAAAAATATCCAGCGGGAGCTCTTTTTATTACCCTCGATCCACACTATATTGATGTGAATATTCACCCACGTAAAGAAGAGGTACAGTTTCTGCATCCCAAGATTATCGAGGATCTTATACAGGAAACCATACAGCAGGCTCTTGAAAAAGCACATACACAAGCACTGAGTTCAAACAGTGCCATTATCAAAGTTCCAGAAAGAGCTGTACAGATTAATCAAGATCAATCAAGGCCCGTACCACGGTATAATTTCGATAATCTTGCACAAAACCAGCCGTTTATCGCAGCAGAAAAAGTGAGCCCGCAGCCTGAACAGAGTGAGAAAGCGATTAAGAGCGAAGAGTTTCTCAAAATCCTGGATCAAACGTTACTGCCGGTTACGGAGGATAAGCAAGTAGCTTTTTTGCTTATGCCACAGTACCGTCTTATCGGCCAGCTGAAACTTACGTACCTGCTTATTGAATCACAAGAAGGACTGATCCTCATTGATCAACATGCCGCGCATGAGCGCGTACTCTATGAACGCCTCAGAAAGAATTTTGATGACGTGGCCCGTATCAGATTACTCTTTCCACAAATTATACGTATAAACGCAGTTGATATGGCACTTTTTGAAGAGTATTTACCACTGCTTAGTATATTTGGCATGGAGGTTCAACGTATGAGTGAGCATGAGATCATTATTACCGAAACGCCCGTTCTTCTTAAAAATCAATCGCTCGAGGATTGCATAAAACAGGCAATCAGCGTAGTACATGAGTACCACTATCTTGATCGGAACGAGCTTAAGAAAATCATCCTTGAGCGCGTACATGCTCAATTAAGCTGCAAAGCAGCAGTAAAAGCAGGAGATGAACTTTCACCTGAAAGTATGCATGAGATCATTAAAGATCTCTATAGCGCTGACAATAAACTCACCTGTCCCCACGGCAGGCCTACCATGTGGGAACTAAAGAGTGGTGATATCGAAAAGAAGTTTAAACGGGACTACCGGTAATCTGTCATTACGATGCCCTAACAAAATGCTCGTCTCAAAAAACAATGAAGTCTCTAGGAGCTCATTGCTTGCGATCGAACTTAAGCCACTCTATTTCCTTTTCAGGAGTTACAAGCAGAACGAACAACCCCCACGCCAATGATAATGCCGCAAACAATAACCTTTCCGGCTCCCCTGCCCAAAAATATGCCAACACTAAACTAACCAATAATAAAAATGATCCAGAAATCAATCGCTTCATTCTCCAAGACCGCAAGTGAACTTTTCTAACGGGTTCTGGCAGTAAAGCTTCATTTAAATCCTCTTCGAGATTTCTTAAACGGATCTCTTGTTCTGCTAATCGTTCATTAATTTTCTTTAACTCTGTTATAGCGTCATGTAAATCGTTATTTGCCATAATATCATTCTCCTCTGTTCTTAAGAAAATGTATGAAATCGTAGCTCATTTCTCACGAGAACCCTTAAGCAGCCGTTCTCTTTTCTTCTCGGGAGTCTCTAATAACAGCCATAACCCCAGCAACAAGCAACCAACCGCAAAAAGAAAGAAGAGGCGGCCTTTTTTTGCAAGATTTACCATCACAACACTACCGATCAAGAACAATATAGCGGCACCGATTAATTGCCACACACGATTTATACGCAAATACATTTTTCTGACGAAAGGCGGTAATAGCATTTCCTGCACGACGTCTTCAATGTTGTTCATACGCGCATCTTGTTCATTTAATCGTTCATTAATTTTTTTTAGCTCCGTTAGAACCGCATCTGAATCATTATTTGCCATAACCTCACCCCTCTTTTTTTAATGTTACCAAATATTGAGTGATCATTTCAATAAAGATTCATTGCATCTATTTAAACACCAATCTTGAAAAAACGGAATTATGTTGTTAAAAGCTAAAAAATCATATACAATAATGATGACTTTTAGCTGTCTATCTTATTTTAGAGAAATCAAAAATGATGAAAAAACTCCCCATAGATGTAAGCACATTTCGAACCATGATGCTTGAAAATTATCTTTATATCGATAAAACTCATATCATTCATGATCTCATAAAAGATGGACGTTATTTTTTTCTCTCAAGACCTCGACGCTTCGGCAAATCATTGCTCATCTCAACACTGGAAGAACTTTTCTCTGGTAATGAAGATCTTTTTAAAGACCTCTGGATAGGAAAATCAAAGTATACTTGGCCTCAACATCCCGTGATTTCTTTGAATTTTTCAGATCTTGATATTGAATCAGCTTCTGAATTAAAAACAAGTCTGGCAGTGGCTCTTGATGATCTGGCAGAAGAACATGGTATTGATTTAAGCAAGTACCCAACTCCTGGATTAAAACTTAAACGCTTAGTTAAGCAGCTATCAAAAAAAAATCCCGTAGTGATTCTGATAGATGAATATGATTATCCGCTCTTAAATAATATAAGCAATCTTAAAGTTGCGGAAGCTAACCGTAAAGTCTTAAGAAATTTCTTTAGTGTTATCAAAAGCCTCGATCGCTATTTACGCGCCATCTTCATTACAGGTATTTCAAATTTCTCCAAAACCTCAATTTTTTCAGGATTGAATAATCTCAACGATATATCATTAGATCCGGTGGCTGCGAACCTTCTCGGTTACACAGAAGAAGAGATGCTTAGCTTCTTAAAAGGGCCTATTCAAGAGCTTGCAAAGATTGAAAATAGTTCTCTTGAAGACACGATGCTTAAAATTCAGCAGTGGTATAATGGCTACCGTTTTTCGGAATTTCCCTTGAGGGTGTACAACCCTTTTTCAGTTCTTTACGTGCTCAAAAAAAATAAATTTATGAATTATTGGTTCGATTCGGGAACACCTTCGTTTCTAGTCAATTTGCTAGCACAAGAAAACTATGCACTAGAAAATATAGAAGAAGCACAGTTAAGCAGAAAAAGTCTTGGTACTTTTGATATAGCTCTTCCAAACAGGCTATTTAACCATTCGTGATTATAATTCTACAAACGATACCTATAAGCTTAGCTACCCCAATAACGAAGTGCGTGAATCGTTCATCTTATACCTATTTGCCGCCTTCTCAAAAGCCGATGTTCCCACCATAGAATTGCTTATTCCTCAATTAAAAAGCGCTTTGAAGGAAAATAATATTTCTCAATTCTGCACATCGCTTCAATCACTTTTTGCGCATATTCCTTATCAACTCCATGTTTCACAAGAGCGATATTATCATTCACTTTTCCAATTGTTGGGCATTTTGCTTGGATTTGAAACACAATCAGAAGTTGCCACCGACAAAGGGCGCATAGATACGGTAATTTTGGCAGGAAACTATGTTTATCTTTTTGAAACCAAAATAGGAACTTCAGCAAAAACTGCACTCAAACAAATTGAAGATAAAAAATACTTTGAACGATACAGCCTGACAGGCAAGACTATCGTCTTAGTAGGCATGTCCTTCAATCGAAGCAACGATAAACTAACGATCGATTGTGCGAGCAAAGTTTTTTAAAAGCGCTGCGAGGAAACAAAAATGGCCAAATCAAAGACATCAGTCAAGCAAAAAGAATCTACAAAAAATATACCGCTGGCAAGATTAAAACCTAATGCTCGGGTTAGACCCTATAACCCGACACGTGAGATACTCCAAGGTGATTTAATGGGAAAAGCAATTCTTGAATGCCTCAAAAACAATGATCCTGAAGGCGTTATGGAAGTTATTAGTATTTATCTTGATACGTTAAATAGAGTTAAAACAGCTGAAAAAGCAAATCTGTCACGATCAACGATATATCACAGCTTGAGACACAAGAACCCGACTATTAAGACTTTGGCCAAAATAATGTCCGTACACAATCCGATGGAAGCTAAAAAATCTTAACAATCTTTTTTTTCTTCTTTAGAAAAATAGGTAATAAGAAGTTGGCGCAGCGCTGGGTTCTCAAGAGTTTCAATAAATGCAAAAATGGCGGCCTTCTTGGCAACCTATTGTCTAATTATTTCGGGAAGTTTGGGTTCAACTTTTGAGTTCCGTATTTGCCACACCAATAGAACGCCTTCCATTGCTTCGATCCCAATCCCAAAAACCAACGTGATTAAGAGAAATAAATACTTGAATGGTCATGATAGATCCGTCCTTAGGTTTAGTTTATACAACAAAAACCCAATGTAATTCCTCGCGCAATTTGTTGACAACTTGAATCAAAAAAATTTATTATAAATTAAAACAGGGGACCTTATGAAACATTATATATCAATCCTACTGATAGTTTTCGGACACACTGTTCTTCATGCAATGGAACTGCATAAAACGTTAGATAAAGCACTACTTGCTGCTTCCATGCAGGGAAATGTGAATGAAATTCGCAATTGTATTGGAAAAGGCGCAAATGTTAATGCCCAAGATGCTATCACCGGCACTACACCCTTGCATCACATTGCACACAATTGTAGGCTGAAAGACACAGCTAAGCTTCTTCTTGATAATGGTGCAAAGGTTAACATCAAAGATAATGCAGGCATGACCCCTTTGCACTGTGCCAGCTTTGAAGGATGCGAAGCAACCATAAGGCTCCTTCTAGAACAAGGAGCTGATGTAAAAATTCTAAACAATCAAGGAAATGTGCCCGTAGATTTAGCCTACCTTACTCGGGCAAGAAGGGCTTTTGAAGATTATAGGGAACTCCAAAAGATACAGGAAGAGGAAACAGAAGGAAAAACATTACATTGGGCAAAAGCGCTAAATGACGCCATCAAGAATGGTTACAAGAGCCTGGTCGCATATCTTTTATCCAAACCTATATGGTCTCAAGCAACACTCCTACATTCACTTAAGGAAGCAAAAATAGCGTATACGCAAGAGCTCAGTAAGATGGCAGTTGCGAATCTTCTTGAACCTGATGACAGCATGACTGAGGCATATAAAGAAATAGGTGCAATGTTGAGAAAATATGTAGGTCTCTATGGCCCAGAATATAGAATATCCAAAACAGGTTTAGACATAGCTCTCTTTTCTGAAGAAATACGCAAGCATATTGCCTCGATGCAATTCAAACGCTAAAACAAAAAAAGGTACGCTTATTCCTCGATTGAATAGCCTTAGACAAAAACGCTTATCATGTTATAATTATAGTTGAAAAGTGTCGACTAATTAAAATCGAGGTTTCTATGCAACGTCTATTAATCTG
Source organism: Candidatus Babelota bacterium (assembly GCA_003174035.1). Lineage (GTDB taxonomy): Bacteria > Babelota > Babeliae > Babelales > Babelaceae > PRDV01. The sequence goes on along the minus strand of PRDV01000001.1, from coordinate 2,620 downwards.
CCATCTATTCTTGTGTCTACTAAATTTTTCCCTATTACAATGTATGGACAAGCGATTATTGGACACCTCTATTAAAAATAACGATCTTCCTGCCGTACAAGCCCTTCTTAATGGCAACAGGATTGATCCTCAGTCAGATATTATACATTCTGCATTACAGCGCCCTGGAACAAATGTCGTGATTGTAAAAGCGCTTATTGCAGCTGGTGCAGACGTCAATTTTAAACGCGATGGAGGCGAATACCCTATTGTATATACTGCTATGCTACGTGAAGTCGAAATGATGAAGTTCTTACTCACAGTGCCTGGCATTAACTGGGATAGCGAACTCTATATTCAGGCAGAAACGCAAATAAGACATGCTGAAACTGATTTAGAGAAGTATAAATCTGAAAGAATATCGGGTCTTATCTCTTTTCATCAACATAGACGCGACTTAGAAATTGGCGGTGCGCGAAGTCCTCGATTTTTACTTCATGCTTTTACAGCCAATGCGGCTCCTGAAGCTGGACAGTCAATTTTGCACGAACTTCCCAATCTCGAATTCATAAAACCTGTCTTAAAAAGAGCCAAGGAATTATATGTAAAAACAATTAATCCTTACTTGAAAACTGATTATAAAACCATCGGGAAAATGCTGCTCGATTATCTGCATATTTTTGAGCCAGAAGAACAGTGCATCGCAAAAAACGCAAAAGTAGGTTTATTGCCCTTCTGCTTTCCTCAAGAAATCATCGTACGAGTCGCAACCTTCATGTTTAAAGAAAACTGATGGCGATAGTATATAAAGACTATTTAGTGTCCCAACAATGCAAGGCTTCTTGAAGCGTATTAAATATGAGGCCCTTTTCCTCAAGCTCTTTCAATACCTTGCTGCTATGTAACATTGATCGTACATGCGATAAGGGAGCAACGATCATGACCTTCTGGCGGTGATTTTGGATAAGCTCAACAATCTCTTCAAGCGCATCAACGCCATCTAAATCAATAAAATAGACATCTTTGAGCTTGAGAATTATGCCTGCATACTGACCAAAATCTGATTGGAAACGCATCATATGGGCTGTACTATTGAGATACACCAATTTCCCCTTGAAGGCATAGATAAGAACATTTCGCTTCTGCGCATCCAGCATGTCTTCATGTTCCATTTCACGGCTCTCATGCACAATAAGTTCATAAAAGCTTTGTGCGAGCTTATTAACAAGAAGCAGCAATGCCATTCCCGTACCGGCAAGAATACCCATAATAGGATCAACTAAAAGTGTCACTACTGCCACAAACAAAGCAACTAAAAAATTCCCCTTATCATGATAATAGAGCCTCCTAAAATGGGCTCGCTCTACCATACGTACTGCCACATACACTAATATTGCTGCAATCACCGCCATCGGCATATAGGCAAAATAAGCGAAAAATATGAAACTCGTAAGCGCAAGAAAGAGACTATTAAGCATAGCTGATACCTTACTCGTCGCACCCTCCTTGATATTGAGTGATGTACGCGCTAATGCCGCCGTAGCCGGAATACCGCCAACCAATCCGGACACTATATTAGCCAGCCCAAGACCCAAAACTTCCTTTTGGGAATTATGTCTTGTTTTGGTAGCCGTATCAGCTATCTTGGCTGAAAGCATTGTTTCAATAACCGCAACGAATGCCACGGCAACAGCGGGAACTATCACAGTCTTTTCAAAGATAAATCCGGGCCATTGTACTATGAGGGGCTCAATATTGCCAAATTTATTCCCCAGTGTTGGCAACTGAAAGGGAAGCAAGCTTTTAGTGCTCATGTACCCAATGATAATACCAAACGGCGATATGATAAGGGGGGCAGGAATCCTCGGTACGAGCTTATTCAGCACGAATAAGGCCAAGAAAAAGAACATAAAAATGCCAACAACGGGCAAGCGGGTTTGATACAGGTGCTTGAGCGATTCAAGAACATTGTCTATGAATTTTTCATGTGGTGCAAGATGCTGCAAGCCTAATGCAGAATTGAGTTGATTGAGGGCTATAATGCCTGCCACCCCTAAGGTAAAGCCATGCATAACACTTGATGGAATAAATATGAGATAACGCTCTAAATGACACAGATACGCAAGTACAATACCAATACCCGTGATAAGTGCAAGCAAGGGAACCATATTTGGGCCGTAGGTGAGTGCATATGATGCAATAAGACCCGAGAGCGCTCCCGTTGGACCGATAATATTATAGTTACTTCCGCCGAACACTGCTCCAACAAAACCTGCCCAGATCGCCGTAATAATACCTGCAACTGGATTGACACCTGACGCTACTGCAAGAGAGATTGAAAGTGGAAGAGAGATAAGAGAAACCGTAAGCCCTGATTTCCAATTTTTTTTAAGCTCTGAAGTGATGATACGTTCCATATGCTATCCCTCGGGCGTGATCACAAGCAAATGGTTGAAAATGAGATAATCTGGCGTCCCCAAGGGGATTCGAACCCCTGTTACCGCCGTGAAAGGGCGATGTCCTGGACCGGGCTAGACGATGGGGACGCATATGTTGTGCTTCAATTTCTGGTGAGCCGCGTTGGACTCGAACCAACGACCCACAGCTTAAAAGGCTGTTGCTCTACCACCTGAGCTAGCGG
>PRDV01000029.1 GCA_003174035.1 Candidatus Babelota bacterium | reverse complement strand
CCTTGAAAATACCGCTCAGGGCCGGTTGCGGCGCCAGCTGTCGCTTGCGGGCCAACAGCCACGGGCGCGGCCACAATTCTTGTCAGGACCTCTGCAAATTGCTTAGCATCAAGATACTGAAGATCATAGGAATGTAATATTGATAATCCGGACTCTTGTGGTTTATCCATCGCATATTCTACAAATTCAGCGATACGAGCAACTGCTGATTGACGGCCCATAATAATAAGATTGTTTCTTCGTTCATCTGCTACAATGCGGGTGTCAGCTGCAAAATAGCTTAATGACTCGGCGCGAGCATCCCCTCGGATGAAAGGTGGTGTTTGTTTTTCGCTTTCTCCTGCGGCTTTTTTTAATGAATCAAAGACTTTTATCACATCTCGTACCGGTACGTTGTTGACGTGAATGACCTCTACTGTTTCTTTAAAGCCGCTGTGATCAAATTCTGAAATAATCCGCATGGCAGAAGCAATAATGTTAGCTTTATCAGTAATAATAAAACCATTAGACTTTGGCTCATAGACGACAGGTGCTCCCGGTGTAAGCATATCTTTAAAAATACGTGCAATGGGATTAGTTTCTTTATCTTCAGCTGAAGGTGTTTTTAAATTGCGCAAATAATAAATATACCGTATGCGCTCTTCGCTATCAGGGAGTGCGCTATAGGGAACGTTGACGTAGAGCGGTAAAATCTCTCTATTTATGCCAGCCTCGTCTGGCTTACCAACGCGAGTTACGGCAAAAAGATCATCTCGCTTTTTGCTCATCGCAAATCCCGAAAGCTCAAGGAAGGTTGCAAGCAAATGCCACGCTTCGGTAACCGGTATTTTATCGCGACCCTGAGGTTGGAAAGTTATCATCTGTTTTTTTAATGTTTCAAGGTCAGCTGCCGCCTGAGGGAGGATGATATTAATGGATTTTTTCGCTGCTAATTCATCAATGATATCAACGAGTGGTTTCCTTTCAAATGAAAAGGGTATGAGGCCTTCATCACGTGACGGTTTTTTTAGACTTACCAGCTGCATTGGCTCCCGTTGATCTGGGCCGGATGGATTTTGCAAGATGGTACCGCGAGGCACTGTTACTGCTGGAATAGCTGGTGTAGTTGGGGCAGCTGAGTCTTCCGCGTTCCAAGTAAAGCATAGTATAAGCATAGAGAAGAGCATAAGCGCTCTACGTTTATAAGATATGCCCAGATAGCTGATTTTTAATGTAGCAACCATAATTTTTCCTCTATAATCCTCATTCAGTGCTTTCAAGAGTAGCAACGGTAATATCAACATCTACCGTTTGCGATTGGGGCGACTTTTTTATATCCAATTCTTTTACATAGAGCCGTTGTACTGCTGCAATTTCAGAAAGCAGATCAGTTAACTGCTTCATATTTATTCCGGAAAAATGAGATGTTACGAGTACTTCAGTTTTTCCACTAATGCTTTCACCCGTAGTGGGTGCGGACACATCATGCATTCTTGATGCCAGTCCAACTTTTTGAACGATCGATTGATAGGCTTCTCCGATGCGAAAGTCCTTATTTTGTTCAAGAATTTCCTCTACTTTTTCCCGTTGTGCTAGAACAACTTTGTAGTCGCTGACTATTTTCTTTGTCTGCGAACGGAGTGATTCCACTCTTTTAAGGGCATTTTGATATTTGTGTACCTTGCTATAATGGATGTACACGAGAAGACCAAAAAGTAGTAAAAATCCACCAAAGAAGGCGCCAAAATATTTATAATAATCAGCCTCCTCGAGCCCTTTAATAAAATCGCGAATCGGATGTAAAAACTCCATTATAACTCCTCTCTATTGATGGTGAGTGTTATAGGCTCAGAAGTAAAATTTGGATCCTGTAGCTTAGTGATTTTCTTAAATAGCGGGCATGAAAGCTGATTTTGAAGCTTGGTGAGTTGTTGATAACCCGGCACACTTCCATAGAGTTTAATCGTATCTTCTTTCATGGTAAGGCTTGCAATATCAAGATGGGCATCCTTTACATTAATGCATCTGCTCAACTCGGTTAAATAACGCAAGAAAGCATAACGGTTTTCCTCTGATAGATTACGCCAAGCGGATTCTTGTCGTTTAAGTTCATTTGCAGCGGCTTTATTGGCTGCTTCCAGCGTAGCACTTTGTCCAGGCTTTAATTTAAAGTTCTTTTTAAGTTCTTGTAATGCCTCATTTTCAGCAGTTTTTACCGCATTGCGTAGATTGCGGATACGTAAAAAACTATATGCTGAAAAAGTTGCAAATATGAGTAATGCAAGGGCTGCAAGCGCAATAATTTGATTGGTAATGGTGCGGTCTTCTTGCTGTTCTGCTGCTTGACGTTGAAGATTAAAATCAGCTGTGAGAGGCAATGATAAGGCAGTTGCTATACTTACGATCATCGGCTGACTGAGCGAGGTTATCTTGCTCTGTGCTATGCCCGTATGAATCAGCTGCTTTGGTTGCATAAGGCGAACGGCACTATGTAACTGTTCTTCGCAAAGGGCTACAAAACTGGAATTTTCACTCTGAGGGCCCATGATTACGACTTTTTCTACTCTTTCGCCTCCCTTAAATTTTTGCTGCGCTGATAGCAAGGATGAAGCAATATCTGCAACGAGCTCTTCAGGGCTTGGAGCAGAATGATTGGTGCCGATGCCTTTAGTAAGCGCGCGGATATATCTAAGCTGTTTGTCAACGATGAGAGCGATACGTGTTATGTGGGTTTCTACATCTATAAGCGCGGCGGTTACTTCTTTTTCTGGTGCCAGTTTAAAGTAAAGACCCGCAAGTTCAACGATGTCAACGGAGAGCTTGTCAAGAGGCAATTCAGCAGCAGAAAAGTAATGCACATACTGTTCGACTGTTGCATTTTTAACAGCGGCAACGAGCAGTTCGCTCTGCCCTTTTTCCTTGTCCTCACGTGTTACTATGCAATCAATTGTTGCTCTGTCAAGAGAAAAGGGAAGCAATGATTCTACTTCAAACGGGACGACCATTTTAATTTTTTTGAGGCCCACAAAGGGAAGGGTAAGCTCTTTAAAGATAACAAGCGTACTAGGAAGCGCACAGACAATCTCGTCAACGGGTCCGAGTTTAGCTGCGAGATTTTTGAGTGCTTGAACAACGCGTTCATCATGGGTAGTTGGAGTGACAGCCCCAGCGGGGTTAGCGCCTTCACTGTTGGCAGCAGCATTGCCGGTTGCAGTATTGCCTGCATTATTTGTCAGAGCAATAGGTTCATCGACTACTTTCTCAATGATCCTTTTTTTTCCCGTTGCCATTACAACCGTGGCATAGATATGCGTTGGTCCAATCTCAATACCGGCTGTTCTGTGCGAAAACAGATAATAAGCTCCTAGTCTTTCGGGAATAAAGATATTCTTGATCATGCTACAGCCTTTCCTTCTTTCAAGAGATCAAGTACCCCTTTTTTTTGTCCAGATGCCATCACTGATGGTGCCATCGATGATGGTGCATCATGCATTGCGACAACAATGGATTTTTTCTGACTTGGATCAATGTAGCGTTGTTGCGTTGACACAAATTTATCAAGGGTCGTAGATTCTTCTTCGATATGATCATTAAAGAGCCAGCGATGTATTGGATCTCTGCGTTCTGCAGGCACTCCCATTCTGAAAATGGTATCTTTTGCATCGGCTATTTTACCAAACGTAAATGCTTGTGCAACTTGCGGTTCTGCCGGTTTAATAATCTCTGGTGAAACGAGAATCAGAAGGCTTGTTCGCTCGACTGTTTTCGATTTCTGCTTGAAGAGCCAGCCAATGAGTGGCAGGTCACCCAAAAAGGGCACCTTGGTGGTGTTTTCCGTGATAACATCTCTAATGAGGCCTCCTAGGGCCAGTACTTCTCGATTGGCAAGTAATGCTTCAGTACTTACTTTTCTAATGAGACGGTCCACGTTAGTACTTGCCGGATTAGGATCAACGAACTGTCCTAGTTCAACATAGATATTTAAGCTTACCATATCATCATAACTGATTTGAGGGGTTACAATGATGCGTAAGTCAGCAGAAATGTCGCCCTGAGCAGTTGCTTGTTGTTGGCCTTCCACAATAGCGGTTGTAGTACGGCGGGTTTCACCTACTTTAAATTCAGCCTTATACTTGTGGGTAGTGATTAAGAAAGGATTTGCAACTACGCTTACGCGGGTATAACTCTGCAATGCTTGTAATAATCCCCAAAATCCAAACATATCCTTTCCGAGAGTAACAAGTGTGGTTCCTGGACCGAAAGGCGATACCCCATTTACGGAATTGGCAAGTCCAATGAGATTACCAAGAAGTCGCTGCGCTCCATTAATAGGATTTGTTGGTGTAACACCAAGTGGAGGATTGGTAATAAATGGTCCGACATTGGAAGTCTGAAAATTCACATTTTTTCCTAAGAAGGAGTTGAATCCCTCCCCGGTGCCATCACAGCAGCCTGTGCTATTACGTAGCTGAGTTCCTAAGATTTCCCTGTCGGTAATATCCACGTTCATAATGAGGATTTTAATTGCCACCTGCGGTTGCTGCACATCGAGCTTTTCAATGAGCTCTCGTAACTTAAGGTATTCTTCATAGTCAGCATTGATAATAAGCCTGTTTCCCGAGGGTTCATCGGTAATACGCACACTCGGTCGGAAGAATTTATTCCCATCACGTACGCCGCCCACCGCTGCTGCCGCTTGATTTGCGGGATCTTGATTGAAGCGCTGGATAACATCATTGAGAATTTTTGCGATAGATGCTGCATCGATGAATTTAAGCTGGATTATATGGAGCGGCGAAAAGGGAATATCAAGAGATTTATCGATATATTTGATAACAAAATCTTCAAAACGCTTGATGTTTTCACGTGTTCCCAAGACAATGAGTGAGTTAGTGTACGGTTCTTCAAATACGCGCGTTGCCTCAGTAAAATATTGTGTAGTTGCCGGCTTTCTTTGACGGCTAAATGGGTTAAATACAGGATTTTGAGGATCTTTACCAATAAGGCGCATGTACAATTCTCGTACCTGCCGTGCATCAGTGTGCTGGAGTCGAATTATTGCCAATGTTTCCGGTTGAGTTACGCTATCAATTTCACCTAAAATATTGATAATTGATTTAATATTCGCCGCCTTATCGGTCATAATAACTGCTTTCAAGGGAGGCACTTCTATAAGGGGACCTGAAGAGCCACTTTTTAAAGCATCGATAATCTGAATAATGGTAGGCAATTCAGCATTTTGAGCAAAATAGACATATCGTATTTTTGTATCATTATTTGGAAGTAGCTCTGGATCAGTGCCAATGAAGGTTGGTAATGGTTCTCTATTTGCAGAAGGCTTATCTTTTGCAGCGTTCACCGTAACCCGATACGTGCGAGGTTGCGTGGATGGAATAACAGAAAAGCCTGACATTTCAAGAAAAGTAAGCCCGATTTCCCATGCTTGTTTTAAGGTAAGCGGAACATGAGATTTAAACGTAATTTTTGTGCCACCGATAGGTTGGAGACCTTCGGCGCGCAGTGGTTCAATGTCATCATCTAAAATAAAGGTAACATTCAAGTTTTGTGATAAGAACTTTAAAAGCTCTGTGAGCTCCTTATTATCGAAATTCATCTCGACTCGTTCTTGGGGATCAGTGCCTTTCCAAGGTTCAAGATAGTTACCAAGTTGAATTGTTCCTGAGGCAATTTGCTTTTGCAATGATTCAGTTTCTTCTCGTTTAAGTTCCCGCATCGTTTCTTCTGGCTGTGTTATGGCCTCTTCTGGAATGAGCGGCTGCTCTAGCTCAGCAGTTCGGTTAGGTTGCTTGCGCCTGCTTTTTTTAGGGCGACCTGTTTTCTTTTGAGGAATAGCAGGGAGTGGGCTTGCAGTTGCAGCAATCTTGCCTTCGGCCGGCGTGACTGACGCTGGTGTCAATGGCGCGGGCTCCAATGGTTCCAACGTAAAGGGTGCTTCTCCTTTTTGGGAAGGTGGCTGAGGAGTTGCAATTGGAAGCTCAGTAATATCGATAGTTGCTTCCTTTTGGAGTTCTGCTGCATAACCTATCTGAGGTATAGACAACAATACGACAAGGGTCATCCCTTTTAATAGCATGCGTTCAAAAATCCGTAGGTAATTACTTATACTTTTCATACTTATTTTGCCTAACGTTAAGGTGAAGCCTTTGGCTGAGCCGCTGCTTGTAATGATGCTTTGCTTCCAAATTGCTTCATGGCTTCAGTATCTTTTTTTTGCATAGCTTGGATTGGTGCGCGCGGCAGGCCTGCCTGTGCTGGTGCCGGGGCGGCTGGCACTGGTGCAGCTGGTGTTGGTGGCACCACTGGTGCCGGAGCCTTCGGTGCAGGAACTGGAGCTGTCGGAGTTACTTGCGAGAATAGTGGTGCCGCTGGTGCTCCTAACACAGCCGGTCCTTGCGGTACGCGGGTTATTTCTCGCATTGCGGAAGGCTCTGCAAGATTAAAGAGCGTATAGGTCACCGTAAGCGGTTGTCCGCGGCGAGTGAAGTTAACGAAAATCTCTGAACCCATATCGAGTTTTGCAAGCGCATTAAATATCTTCATGCGATTTTTGGTTGACGTAGGCGCCAGGTGTTGAATCTTGGTAATAACATCCCCTGGCCTGAATCCGAGCGCAATGCCAATCGAGGTTTTCTCCATTTTGCCTATGCGTAGGCCAAGTGCCTTACCCTTCTTGAGAGCAGTGGTAAGATCAAGCATATCGATGAGTAAACCAAGCGAAGTGATCCGTGTAGCGAATGCAGTTGGATTTATAAGATAAGCAAAATCCGATTGTTGCTGTACTACGTCAGTCCATGCAGTATCCTTCATCAACTTTATATCGT
>PRDV01000093.1 GCA_003174035.1 Candidatus Babelota bacterium | reverse complement strand
TTTTCAATGATAAAGTTACATAATGAGCGGATTTTATAGGCCTTTTCTGGAGACCTCCAATCTTTATCCTTCAGCATAATTTCTATCGTTAGCCTACCGACTTTGCAGCGAATCATGATCGAAGGCTTGTCGGTTTTCGCTTCTGCCAACATGTCTCCTAATAAATTTGTTGCCTCATCATTAAGATCCTTTTCAATAAGCAATAGAGCCCGTTGGTAAAGAGCTTCTAAGCGAATAGGGGATTCATCAGATTTACTTGCCGCATCAAAATACACAGCTGCACGGTCGTGCTCATCCTTATCCTCCAGCAATGCCAAACCCTCTTTGAGAAGATTGGAGTGATCCTCTTCATGCCTCAATAACTTTTCAACCGTTGGAAGAGGCTTCTTTTTTTTCTTTAGTTCCTTTGCCTCCTTTTCCTTTTTTTCACCGAGCGTTTCTTCACAGGTTTTAAGGCGCTGGTCCAAACTATCTAATCTGTCATCTATTTCATCAAATCGCGTTTCAAGCATGCGTCGCAAATCCTCTAGGCCTGTTGTTAACGCTGCTAATTTTGCTAATGTATTGGTGTCCTGTGAAGTTTTCTCCATAGCTATAGCGTAAGGTGAAAAGAACACACATAAAAGCAATGGACGTAATAAGTTCATCGCAACTCCTTAGTTAAAAATGATGGTAATTATTCAGAAATATTCTATTATAAAAAGAGATGATGCTCTTCGCTAAAGAATAAGAATAAAGAAAAAAATATTTATTGTCAATGGGAATAGGGCTATTTTTTTAATGCTGATATTAGCCCCATCCCTTACTATTAATGAGAAGTGGACCGTGGAAGAACCACTTGAATATTTTGCTCTCTAGGATGAGCTTCAAAAAAACCTTGCAATTACCGCATTTCTCGTGTATTGTATTAAGTGCTCAGTCTAAGAAGGGAGATTGTAGTAACAATGAAGCAACAGAGATTCGTCTCTGGGATATCTCATCCACTTGTCTACTCTTATTTTCCCCCTCTGTTGACGATGCAACACTACAACTGATCCGGTGAGGGATCATATGAGTGCTTGAACGCAATCAAGTGATCCCTTTCACCTATCAGAAGTATTTCTAAAGGTTTTTTAGTAACTTATTGTGTTAACAATCGTTAGAGCATAGTGCAAACTACCCATGCGAAACGACTTCGCGAGCACCAATGACCTCATTGCGCTTAACGGCCTTTTCAAATCTCCAACCAAGTGCATAGGCAACTAACAACCATAGTAGCGTTACGATACTAAAGAAGGTCGATTGTACTGATAAAAGCACCGCACCAATCAGACCATCCGTATACATATTAAACGAGGAGGCACAGGTTTTGGCAAACTTGCTTCCTACCCCATCAATCCACGATTTTGATTTGAATTGCACTTCTTTAATGGTCGGTATATACAAGCTCTCACGCAAAGGAGCCGCAAAAGCATAATTAATTGAACGAGTTACAACAAATGAGAAAATAGCTGTTGCATAGGAAGGGCTAACTATAAAGCCCAAGGTAGAAAGCCCGGTAGCTGCAGGAACAAGCATCAGGGATCGTTTCATACCCAAATAACTAATAAGAGCGCGCGTACCAAACACCACAACAATAAAGGCAACGGTATGAACTAATATTGCTTGCCATAAAAGGAATGCCGTAAACTCTGAAAGCGTGCGGCAAATTGTTTTGCCAAAAATAATGCTCTCTATCTTAAGTGCCTGATTTATCAGCTCAAAGAAAAAGCTCATCCCAAATATTCCCATCACATACGGATACTTAAAGAGCATAGTCAGACCACTCATCATGCCAGCCAACCACCCAGGTTCGTCTTCTTTATGCTTATGCCGTTCCTTTTCAAGCTGATAGGCAGCCTCATAGCCATGCAGCTCTTTGTGAGGGACCTTCTTGGTAAGATAGAAAATAATGAGGGGCACCACACAGAGCATCGTAGATGATATGGCTAGCAACACTTGCAGATTTACCACATCAGACCATGAGGAGTTACGCAATATAATCCAGGCGAGCCCTGCGGTGATAATACCACCCAATTTTGATCCTGCTATCATAACCGTGTAATTATTTTTTGCTGATTGTGGTGAGGTAATTGAGTTAGAAAACGCCCAAAATACACTCACTACCAGCGGAGCATATCCTTCAATAAAGAAGTAAAAAAACCAACCAAAAATACGCGTCGGGCTTGTGACCGTATTTGCAAGCCCAATCGTTGGATGACCGAAGAAAAATACAAAAATAAACCCAAGGATCGCATAGAGTATGGCATAAAAATAAAGGAGATGATGCCTACGCAACAAATCAACCAATCGTGAATGAAAAAATATGGTTGGGATAAGATAGAGCATCGAAAATATTTTAGCATAGGCGATAAGATAACGATCGGTACCTATGACATTTAAAAATACAGCGTCCTTCAGTTCACGCGTCACCGTGTATGCGCCTATAACCAGAAAGAACGTAATAGAAAGAAGAATGACTTTGAGCAACTCATGCCGCTCTACCGAAAAAAGATTATGAAAAAGACTTTTAACGCCTGAACTCATGCAAACCCCCTGCTTCTCGTGCGCTCTTAAAAAGGGCCTTTCTCATAACTACTTACGAGAAAGGCCCTTTTTTTCATGCTTTAGTCCGATTTAACAAACTACTTTATTTTCATCAACATGCTTTTGATAGGTGCGACCTAGGTAGAGTGCTACAAATACCCAGAACCCAATAATACCAAGGAATAGGTAACTGCTCAGCGCAATATGCCAGAAGGTTCCTTTATCGGCGCCGGTGAACATATGTGCTTTAGCAAAGTCACGACTTGCCCAGTCTGGACCATTGGTAAGTAAGGCGTTCTTATGAAGATCGTTAATACCCGAGCCTACCGCTTTTGAACCGCGAGAACCAAACGTTTCAATCCATGCTTGGGATTTGTAACGTACATCTTTTGTCGTTGGAATATAGAGCTGTTTCTGCGTTGGGCTGTTAAGCGCATAATTAACCGCTTTAGAAGCAACCATTAACCAGAAAAGCGGTTGTAATGCGGTGTAGAATTTAAACACACCAACAGCGACTGCCACCATTAAGGGCATCAACGTTAAAGCGGTTGTCAAGCCAAGCTTACGCTGAATATTGCTTATACCAAAAAGAAGGCACAAGAACGTCGCCGTATTAGCATAGGTTGCATAATCACCGAGGTACGCAAGTTTAATAGCTTTATCAGGAACCTGTACATCGACCATAACCTTGAAGTAATAATCGAATACGGTAACGATGATTTCATAGAACGAGATAATTCCCACAATACCTAGCAAGTAAGGCTGCGAGAAAATCAGGCGTAACCCTTCTAAGAATCCGGGTTCCACTTCTTCCTGTTTAGCATGGCCTTTTTCGCTAAATCCAACCATCTGTTCTTTTGGTACTTGCGTTAAAAAGAACTTAACAAGAGGAATAATAAGGAAGATAAGTCCGGCACAAATCAGTATTACATACGCATTACTAATGTTATACATCATCGGAATTTTCGTAAGGAAGAACGGCCCCGCCATCCCACCAATCTGGCCTAACATGACCACGAGCGAAAATCCTTTTTTAGCAGACTCTGCAACGGTAATATCTGTTGCAAAGGCCCAGAAAAGTGCGATAATCAATGATCCGAAGCTTTCGACAAAAACATACCAAACCCAACCCAAGATACGTGAAGGATCCGCGTTGAGATTAGCAAGTCCAACCTGAGGATCAAACATGAACCAGGTTAAGAGAAGGGCTACGGTTCCATAAGCTGCGCTCAGGACGTAAAAAAGGACGTGCCGCGGAAGCATTTCAACCAGTTTGCTATAAATAATAACTAAAGGGAACACCACTACCAAAGAAAGCCATTTTGCGCGGGGCTGGTAGGTCGCACCTACAATATCTTGAAAAAGAGAGTCCTTCATCGGTCGCAGCGTCCAATATATACCTATAATAAGCGCAAAGATAATACCCAAAAGTATAAATTTTTTGAGTTCTTCAGGTTCAAACTCCCCGAAAATCCATTTAAATAAATTCTTCACTGGTTCCAGTAACATAGTACCCTCTGTTTAAACTGATAAGATTTGGACCATAACATTCTTGCCTATCAAGGCAATTTATTGCATCTTTAGCTCTTGTTTATGTCATCAGAAATCTCCAACCATGATGATGATTCTCTTAATGTAAGATATCGCCCCTAGTATAGCCTTTTTTAAGAGAGAGCGCTAATTTTATTCGTTCTTTGCTCTCAATCACAATTTTGGATTGTCTAACGTCTAGAATCTTTTTCACTCCGGAGATGTACCCATCCTAAAAACAGGTAGCTCGCTCTTTACGACCTTCAGTATGCAACTAGACAAGTTGAGTCTCTTGTGCTAAAATAATATTAGTCTTTTTTAGAATATCTCCTCAATAAATTGTGGTGATTCGCAGCTCAAAGAGCTCCTATATCACTAATACAAAAAGAGTAGAATTCTCCAGTTCACATGGGATCTTTGTGATAAGGGTTGCCTAGAAAGACAAGTACCTGATACACTAATTGATACTCATCGACTAAAAGCCGGTGATTCTCGCTTCACCGAGATTGCCCAGAGGATGTAGGCGTGGTTTTTGCCTCTACAAAGTCCTCAATGGAGGACTTTTACGGTTTTGCACCCAACCCATGTCCACCAGGTCTCACAGTCTCTCTGCAAGCGTTACTTCGGGTTTACCCAACCCTGGACTTTTCAGTGTGTTTCAGGATATCATTTATTATTTGTTAAACAAGCAAAAGTTGTTTAGGCACAATTTTTACTATGTTTTGGCTTTCATCCCTGTGCTAAAGTACCGGGAGTTTTGCCAACTCATATAAAATCGTAGTAACATGAGGTCAATATGATAGAACACGAAACAATGGATCAGTCGGCGCTCGCGCTTCTCCCCTTGAAAAATGTGGTGATACTCCCTAAAAGTATTATCCCTATTATCGTGGGAAGAGCGTCGTCGATTGCTGCCGTAGAGTATTCATTAAAAAACAATAAGCCGATATTTATTACCGCTCAAAAGCATCCTGATGTTGAGCATCCAACTGCTGATGATGTTTTTACTCATGGCACGAGGTCAACAATTCTCCAAGTTATGAGAATGCCCAAAGGCACGCTCAAAATACTGGTAGAAGGCATTTGCCGCTCAAGGCTGGTCAAAAGCGCTGAAGAGGATGGATTTATTACGGTCGAAATACAAGACCTACCTACAACAAACCTTGATTTGACCGTTGATCTTGAGGCCCTTTGGCGCCAACTTAAATCGCTCTATGGCCATTATGCACAATTAAATACTAAGGTACCACCTGATTTAATGACGAGCATAAAAACTCCCGAGGATATGGATAATATAGTTGATACCTTAGCGGTACATCTCAATCTTTCGTTTGAAGAACGGCAAGAAATCCTTGAAGTTGCCGATCTTATGGATCGCATTACCAAGCTTGCAGCATTTCTACAGCGGGAAATCGACATTCTTGAAACAGAGGAAAGAATCCGTGGCAGCATTCAAAAACAGGTTGAGAAAAATCAACGTGAGTACTACTTAACTGAGCAGATGAAAGCAATACAAAAAGAGCTTGGCAGAGATGATACGTCGACTGATATTTCTCAAATACGAGCTAAGGTTAAAACTCTTGGCCTTCCAGCAGAAGCTGCTGAAAAGGTAGAAAAAGAACTTAAACGACTTGAGCAAATGCCGCCAATGTCTTCAGAGGCAGTGGTAAGCCGGCATTATATTGACTGGATCATTTCATTGCCATGGAATAAGGTATCGAAAGATACTATTAGCCTTGAGCAAGCTGAGGAGATCCTTAATAAAACCCATGCGGGGCTTAAAAAAGCAAAAGAGCGGATCATTGAATTCCTTGCAGCCAAGAAATTCTCAAAATCCCTTACCCGTTCACCGATCATCTGCCTGATTGGGCCACCAGGAGTTGGAAAAACGTCTCTTGGCCACTCAATTGCAGAAGCATTGGGACGTGAATTTGTGCGCATCTCATTAGGAGGGGTTAAGGATGAGGCTGAAATTCGCGGACATCGCAGAACCTACATTGGAGCTTTGCCTGGCAAGATCATTCAAGCAATGAAAAAAGCAAAGACCTCAAATCCGGTCATTCTTCTTGATGAGATTGATAAGATGTCGAGTGATTTCCATGGTGATCCGGCAGCAGCGCTTCTTGAAGTACTTGATCCGGAACAAAACAAATCCTTTGTAGATCACTTTCTTGAAATTGAATATGATCTTTCTAAGGTAATGTTCATCGCAACCGCAAATCATATGGAAGGCATTCCATACGCCTTATTTGATCGTATGGAGCGTATAGTTCTTTCCGGTTATACAGAGGATGAAAAGGCAGAGATTGCCCGCTCATTCCTTATGCCGAAGAACCTTAAAGAGTACGGCCTGAAGCCAAAGCAATTTATTTTGCCCAACGATATCTTAAAAAAGATTGTCAGCGAATATACGAAAGAAGCTGGTGTACGCCAACTTGAACGGATTATTGCCAAACTCATGCGAAAAGCGATTCAGACGATTCTCAAGGATCCAGCGGCGGTTACGAGCGTAACGGTTACCGAGGGCCTTCTTAAAGAATGGCTTGGTCACCCACGCTATAAAAAAACAGTGCTCGACACCGGCGAACGTATTGGCTTGGCAACGGGCCTTGCCTGGACTGAAGTTGGTGGCGATATTCTTGAAATAGAAGTTACCGTGCTTCCCGGCAAAGGTGGGCTCACCCTCACTGGTCAGCTGGGGGATGTGATGCAGGAGTCTGCACATGCTGCATTGAGCTACATACGCTCACGCGCAGAAAACCTTGGTTTGAAGGATTCATTCTATGCGTCCCGAGATATCCACGTGCACATTCCTGAAGGTGCAACACCGAAGGATGGCCCTTCAGCGGGTATTACTATGTGCTTAGCGCTTATCTCAGCATTAACCAAGAACCCAACACGGCCGGATGTTGCCATGACGGGTGAAATAACTTTGAGGGGTCGTGTAATAGCCGTCGGCGGACTCAAAGAGAAGATCCTAGCAGCACGCCAGCATGGTATTAAAACGGTACTCGTTCCTGAAGAGAATAGGGATGATGTTGAAGAGCTTATGAAAGAAATTGGAACGACTGATCACATTGAGGTCGTTTTTGTAAGCAACATGGATGAAGTGCTTAAACGAGCACTCGTACGTGATCCCTTTCATAAGCCAGTAAAAGAAAAGAAGAAAGGAACAGAAGCCAAGAAGGCTCCTGCCAAAAAAGCTGCGCCCGCTAAGCCAGAAAAGGCAAAACCGAAAAAGCCTGCTAGCAAAAAGACGAAATAAACTCCTGCGTACAAAGCGAAGGCCTCGTGGTTTTATATCGCGAGGCCTTCATTTATTAGCGTATTAATTAGCAGATTCGCAGAGAATCAACAAAACATTGTCCCTGCACTTAGGAGTTCTTTTTTGCACAACGGGGCAGACTTTTTTCTGATTGATCATGACGCGGAGGAATAATAACTTTTGCAGTCGCTCGTTTTCTGGTAACCCGCTTAGAAACAGTTGAAGCCGCCTCGGTCTTTGCCTTCTTCTTTTTTTCAAAATATAAGCTACTTTGGGCTTCGTAAACATTAAGAAGAGCACTTAAAAAGAGACGCGGATCCTCATCATCCAAACATTCATTAAGATATCCAATACTGCGGTTTATATCTTTTAATCTTTCGATGAGAAAATCGTGATAATCTATTGTGTTTTTCATCATCTACCTTTCTTTTCAATCGCCTTGCCAATACCGTTTTGCTACTTCGATATCTTTAGTTTGACTTTTCTTTATGCCACCAATTAAGAGGATTATTTCCTCATCATTAATCTTTCCAAAATAGATCCTGTAACCAGGGCCGACGTTAATTATTAATTCCCAAATTCCTTTGCCATCCTTGATTCGAGTGCAATCGCCAAAATTTCCATAGCGTACCCTTTCAAGGCGCTTATCGACAATATCTTGAATCGAACCATCTAGTGCATTAAACCAATCTGTGAATGAAGATTTCTCCAAATGATTTTTATAAATTCTGATTCTTACTTTATATTTTTTAGTATAAACCAAAGCGATCCTCCAAGCAAGGAACGTATTGGTAACATTTTTCAGATGATGAGCTTATATTTCATGCCAAAAAAATGCAATATATATTTTTCTGATGCACTATGTGGATTAAGTGGGCGCTCAATCCGATCGTAACCATGCAGATACATATTGAAAATCAAATCAAATATCAAATTCATGAACAATCTTGGCAAAGTTTTCTTGCCTCAGCGTTTTTGAAAATGCTAGTTTTATTGAGCAATCATTTGTTTACCGGGGAGCAAATCATGATGTCAAAAATGTTTCGCTATGTGCTATCGATGTGCTTAACAATAACAATCCTATTGCAAGCTCAAGAGAAAGAAGCTCGCAACCACATTATTTCAAGCTTACCAGCAACAATTGTGGAGCCAGGCAATTATACCTTAGAAGGTGATCTTACGCTTGATCCGACGCGTGCGAACATCGGCATTTTGATTGAATCAAGTGATGTTACGCTGGATTTACAACAACACACCATAACAATTCCAGATATCCTAGAAGGCCAGGCTATTATGATCTTTGCTGTAAGCAATGTCACTATTAAAAATGGAACTATCACTGCTCCGAGGATTTCATCAACCCTTTATAACGATGGCATGGAAATTACCGGCTCACGAAATGTTTTGGTGGAGGACATGATTTTTTCTCATACATCACGTGGCATAGCGATGTGGACAAACAGAGACATAACTGTGAAAAACTGTACCTTCAAGAAAATCTCCACGAGCATCCCCTGGACCGGGCTGGCAATATCCGCACATGGCACAAGAGGCAACTTAACAATTTCTGATTGCACGTTCTTAGATATGAAATCTAGCAGTGCTACGAAATCAAATTGCATATATATAAATAAAGCTCAAGATACCAAAATACATCATTGCACCTATCAAAATTGCGATAGAATCATTGATTATAATCGGGATGATACCCAAATTGGTCAGTCAACCTTGGTTGTAGAATAAAAGCCTGAAAACACGTTTAGGAGTTCTTCTTTGCGGAACGCGGCAGACTTTTTTCCGATTGATCACGCTGTTGAGGAATAATACCTATTTTAGTCGCTGGTTTTCTGGTAACTCGTTTAGAAACAGTTGAAGGCGCCTCAGTCTTTGCCTTCTTCTTTTTTTCAAAATACAAGCGACTTTGTGCTTCATAAACATTAAGAAGAGCACTTAAAAAGAGACGCGGATCCTCATCATCCAGACATTCATTCAGATAGCCGATGCTGTAGTCTATATCTTTTAATCTTTGGATGAGAAAATCGTGATAGTCTATTGTGTTTTTCATTATCAGCTCTTTCAAAAAGTTAGGTTATCAACTCTTTTTTGCAGCACAAGGTTGAGAGCGAGTGTCATTGCTTTTGGCTGGCAATAGTGCACCAGGTGAAATGCTCTTCCCTTTGGTGCCTTTTCGCTTAGCCTGAATTTTAGCTGTCTCAGAGTGCCCCTTTTTTGCGACTTTTTCTGCCTGCTTAATTAATAAAGACCATCCAAATGCACGAATGATCTTTGCAAGAGTAGTGATATCGAGTGGAAGCTCTTCCTTAAATATTTGTTGCATTTTCCTCACAGGCACACCAGATTGCCTCGCTATATTTTTTATGCCGCCGTGCGCATCTATAACATCACTCAGCACTATTAAAAGCACTCCAGCATCTTCGTCAGCGAGAGCCTCAGATACATAATTAATGCAAAGCTGAGGTGAAGATGCTAATCGCTCAACTAACAAATCTCGGTAGTTACCTAAATTTTTTAAACTTCTCATCATAATGAGCCCTCCTTACTATAATCAGCCCAGTATCTCTTTGCATTCACAATATCTCGCTTTTGCGTTTTCTTAATTCCTCCGCATAGAATCATGATAATCAAACTATGAATCTTACCATAGTATACTCTATAACCCGGCGAAAGGAAAAACCTCAACTCGCAGATACCAGAGCCTTGTTCTATCGCAGAACAATCCCCAAACAGTCCGCGTCTAACTCGTGCCAATCTCATCGCAATTATACTTTGGGCTCTTTGATCAAGCCCGTCAAACCATTCAAAATACGGGATTTTCCCCGACGTAGTTTGATAGTAATGCACAGCTACCTTATTTTCTATCATACTATTTCCTCTATTAAAAATATAGATCCAACCTTGCAGCAATAATAGACCATATGTCATGATAATGCAATATATATTTTAGATCCATCCGATATTGCCCAAAACAACTACAGAAAACAACTGGTGAATGAAGTTATTACCTATGGAATAGCATTTGAAGACAAAAAGGTTGCTGTGAAAAGCACCATGATCCGGGATGAGTCGCTAATAAGCATTGCACGGCGATTCTAAGTTCGCTATACTAAACATGCAAACTGTATTGATCATTACGAGTACAATCGCATGCAAAAGAAATTATT
>PRDV01000076.1 GCA_003174035.1 Candidatus Babelota bacterium | reverse complement strand
CCTCTTAGAGGTAACTTGTTTGAATCCCTTATAATTTCAGAAATCCTGAAATGGCACTATAATCGTGGCGAAGACCCTCGAGTATTCTTCTGGCGAGACAAAAGCCACCATGAGGTAGACTGTGTTATTCCAAAAAATAACCATCTCATCCCTATAGAAATCAAAGCTGCACGCACTCCAAATACGCGTCTTTTTGAGGGAATTAGCTACTGGAACACTCTAACGGAGAACAAACAGGAAAGTTTCGTTGTGTATGGGGGAACTCCTACGCAGCCACGGCCCACCATCCAACTCATAAGCTGGCAAGCAATGGAACCAATATTTAATGCCCTCACAAAGAAAGCCTAGCTATCTTTTAAGACTACCCCTAATACCGCTTATTCCACTACCTCAAAAATTTCTCAGATATTTTGTTCCGCTGCCAGTCCCTTTCTTTGCCAACACACCATCTTTTATTAGTCGTTGCAATTGACGATGAACTGTTGATCGTGGAATATGAAGCAACTCGATAATCTCTCCGATGCTTAATTCGGTTACTTGCTCAAAGAGATCGAGAATACGCCTTTCATCCTGCTTTGTGTGTTTACCAATTGTTCTTCGGTGATCGCGTGGCAAAACGCATTTAACAAAGTTTGCACCTTCATGTATTTCAGGTTCAGGAAGACCGTAATCTGCATAGCTTGCAAAAATCGTCCTGAAACCAGAACCCAATTTTTCGCTATACCCAGCTTCCCTGAATATCTTAGTAATTGCTTGATTGCGCATATAGGTCAATCCCATTTTTAAGTTCTGCTTATTAATAGGGCCTGGAAAAGAACCCGGACTAAAGATCTCAATACGATTATCAAAAATGGATATCTTTATAGGGGCCTTAATATGATAGTTACGATGAATAATAGCATTAATGATGGCTTCTCGAATTGCCTCTTCCGGCACCTCAAGCTTTTCAAGGCGCTTAGGACCCTTGATAGTAAAAGAGCGATTAAGTTGACTTACGACAAAAGCGTATGCTTCTTTATATTGCGTAAAAAGGGTTCCTGTGCAATCAAAAGCAGCTAAGGCTTCGCGTCCCTCTATGCCTTGGAACCTTGTACAAATTATAAATGCTTCAGATATAAACTGCTCAGGATTCTTTCCAAAGAGAAGAATGCCGGCTACTGTCGGTAATGTATGTGCATGAGCATCGGTAATAATATTGTACGCTGCGAGAGCTTCATTAAACGCTTGGGGCACATTTTTTGATCCCTTGCGACTCAGAAAAAACTGTTCTATCTTAGCATAATCTAAGTCTTCCATCTTTGCGTGATACACCGGCATAAGATCATAGGAACGTCCACGTGATGCCCATTTTAATTCTTCAATAGTATCAGCATTAGCACGCAAGGTACTACGCCCAAGTCGTACATAGGTGCCCCTTTCCAGCGTTTCAGCTCGTATATAATAAGGCTTATTCATTCCTGCTGATACTTCAATGATGAGCAACGTTTTGTCGGCTATTGTTTGTGCATACACAAGCGGAATAATGGGAGGGCTTGTCCGATCATAAATAGATTTGTCTAAATATTCTAGTACCTTCTGTACTTCATCTTCATTAAGACCTTTAATAGTGCCATCATTTTGAACACCGATAATTATTTTTCCGCCATTTTGATTACAAAACCCTACGACAGTTTTAATAATCTGGTCGTTCTGAGGCAAAGTCTCTTTAAACTCAAGCGTGGATGATTCTTCGTCAGGATATTTCATGTTTCTCCTCATTTAAACACAAGGCAAAGTATAGCACTGGCACAAAAGTGAATCAAGTGAATCAAATTTTAACTCAAACTTGCTCCACTTGATTCACTTTTGATTCATGAGTCAAAGCTCATACCACATCTAGGTGGAGCTTATTATTTTATTCGATTTATTCGGGTGTTTGAGCATATATGGACAAATCCAATATTTTATCTCGGAATTGTCAACTCAAGAGGTATATCGAGTTCAAGTAATAAACAAAAAATCGCTTGATTAAAAAGGCCTTTTGATGCGCTATTTTGACATACAATACCCCACAAACCCACTTACGCACAAACTGTTTGAAAATAATAAAGTACGTAGACAAATTTGAATCAAGTGAATCAAAATTTGACTCAATCTTGTGTCACTTGATCCACTCTTGATTCATGAATCGAAGCTCATCTCACCCCATGAGGAAAAAAATAAGCCAGGCTATGATTGATACATAAAATCATGTACCAAACAGCCTGGCAATCTCCGAAGAACTTCTTCTATTTTACAAAAGCGTACATGAGCGATTTTGCGCAGCAGGAGCAGCAGGAGCAGCAGTAGCTGCCATATCGCGCAATGCTTTAGCTTTCGCCGGATCTTTTGCAACACCAAGACCCTCTTCAAACATCGTCGCCAATTGTGACCACGCACCCTGCAGAATTTCCTTATCAGCATCAAGGGTTATTACTAAATCAAAGAAACTCTTTGCTTCACTAAATTGTTGTTGCTCAAGATGACATTTTCCCAAATAATAAAGAGCCTCCGCCTCTAAGCTATCTTCGGGAGCTAATGCTACTGCTCGCTCAAATAATTCCCTCGCTTGATTTCTATTAACAGCAATTCCTAATCCTTCGTTATGCATTCTCCCAAGATAAACCAATGCTCGCGATCGAACGCTTTTTTCCTTGCCATTCTCAACTCTTTCTCTGGCAGCTTTCTCAAAAAAATCCTTAGCCGCTTTATAATCTTGTGAAAGTCCAGGGCCACCTGCAAAGTACAACTCTCCTAAGTCATACCAGGCAGCGGCACGCCGGTCCTCATCACTCGACCCTGATGCCAACTCATAATAACCTTTTGCTTTCATTAAATCCTGTACAATCCCAAAACCACCTAATTCATACAATAGTCCAAGTTCAAGCGCAGCATGTGTGCGAATATCTTCATTGATGCCCTGCATACCCTGGCCGAGAATCTCCTCATAACACTCCCGTGCCTTTTTATAGTCCTTCGGCACCCCATCGCCATCTAAATAGAGAAAACTCAAACCCTGCAATGCCTCGCAACGCAGCTCCTTATCGGAAGATTCTGCTGCCACCTCAAAATCTTTTTTTGCTTGCGCATAATCCCCAGTATCATAAGCTGTTTGGCCATGTCGAAGAACCAGACGCGCCCTTTTTAGATCATGTAAACGTAGCACGTTATTTAATGCAATTTCACGTACATCAGAAAACTCGCTCCCCTCTAACTCAGCAAGCTCTTCATAATACTTTTGAGCCTGAACAACATCTTTTGTTACCCCCTGGCCGTGTTCGTATAACTGTGCCAAGCTGAGCAAAGCCCATTTTTGAATTTCTTTCGCAACTGACTCATCTACTTTAGCATGAAACGCTGCCCGTTCATAAGCATCTTTAGCTTTCGCAAAATCCTGATCTTCCCCTTTTTCATATAGCTTTCCAAGATAATAGTGACCACGGATCTGAGCACTAGTATCATTATCCTGCTGTGCAGCTAAATTATAATAATGCTTAGCCTTTTTATCGTCTTTAAGATGTGTTTCATTCAGTTCACCAAGATGATACCATGCTCTTGCACGAATTCCTCGCCTAACATCTTGCTCTGCCGCTAAGGTAAGAAATTTTTGTGCCTTGGGAAAATTTTGTGCCTTTTCGGTTTTAAATCCTACATACTTATCATCTGCATAGATTACACCCAATCTGTACCACGCACTCACTTGAATTCTCTTATCTATCTCTTGCTGAGCAGCTAACAAATACAGCTTTTCAGCCTTATTATCATCCGTTGCCACACCGCGACCATAATCGTACACGTCGGCTAAATGAAACCAAGCTCGAGCCTGTAACAAGGTATCAGTAGTTTGCGCCACAAATTCCTCAAGTGATTTTTGCGCTTTAGCATACAGTGCCCGGCTTTCTTCATTACTGTGCACTACGCCTTTACCGTTCTTATAAAGCCACGCCAGATCCAACTCGGCCAATACCCTCACCAACGGATCTGCTTCCTGTTTAGCAGCCAATGCAAGATATTTTTTTGCTTCCGCATCATTTTCCTCAACTCCTGCACCATTGAAATATAAAGAAGCCAAACGGGACCAAGCCGCAGCTTGCATTTTGGGATCATTAGCTTGATTTGCAATCTTTTCATAATATTCCTTAGGCGTTTGGCGATCGTCACTTTCATCTAATCCAATACGATCAGGCAACTCGTCTAAAAGTTCTGGCTCATCCCAATCTCGCTTTCTTTCACGGGCAGCGGAAAAATATTTTTTTGCCTTTTCATAATCCCGATCTACACCTCCTTTGCCACTATCATATATTTTCCCTAAATAGCCAAAGGCACTCGCTTTCAACTCGCTTGTACTCAGCTCGCTGTTGACAACTCGCTCAAATAGCTCTCTTGCTTTATCATATGCTAACTCAACGGATATGCCATGGTAATACATTACTGCTAAACAGTGCTGTGCTTCAATTTTATCTCGCTCAGTCGCTCCCTGAGCAGCTAATAATTTTATTTTTGAAGTCGCCACATCCTTTTCCAAAAAGTCCTTAGCTTGAACAACGTTCATTACCGCTTTCTTAACCTCTTCCCCTAAATTATTATAGAGGAGCGCAAGTGCCGGTACTAGTTTAGGAGCTACCAGTCCCATCACGTCATCCTGCCTACTGCGATCTCTCTCTTTTTCCATAGCAGAGCTACAGGTATATCCTGCTATCAAAAAAGTAAATACCAAACCTTGAACAAGCATATCTCTGGAAATGAAATTCATACTGCACCTTTCATGATGACAAAATCGATAGTAACAACATCAACCTTCTCTCTTAATTTTTGCCTTCTCCCTTCAGCACACAGATTGTAAACACCTTCACTGACTTCACAAGAAGGAACCTTATCTGCTTCCTCTGCAAATGTCAAACTTCGCCGGAATGTCGCATGGTGAAGAGTAACAAAGCATATAATGCCTTGCGGTAATGAAAAAAAAATTGCAGAATAGAGGTGAGGTCCTTATTGGCACTAATCTTCACCATATGGAAAGGGGAAATGCATGCGCTCTTTAACTTTTAAAGCCTTTTTACTAAGCTGCTTAGTGATAACCAATCTTTTTTCAATGAAAAGACACGGTGACCATGCAGATACTAACGTAAGAATCAAAGCAAGAAAAATTGAGAGTTTCGGGCTTGGACGAAGTAGGAGCGATCAGTTCTTTAAAGCTATTTTTGAGAATGATACCAAAAAAGTAAACGAAATGTGCCATGAACAAGCCGCTCTTGCAAATGAAATGATA
>PRDV01000023.1 GCA_003174035.1 Candidatus Babelota bacterium | reverse complement strand
TCAAAAATTTAGTCAATTTGACAATTTGCGCAGCTTGTGCTTAACTTATAGTAAGATTTTAAGAAAGCGTAAAAAATGTCTAGATTAAAAAAAACCATACTGTTTGTTATTATAAGCTCATGCTCAATAGCCAGTGCTATGAGTTTTAATGAGTTACCCTATGATATAATAAATACTATCATAAGTGTTCTTGCAAAAAATGTAGGAACTGTAGAAGTCATTAATCAAAAAGATATACCAATTATCATCAAATATATAAAGGCATTATCTCTCACGAACCGAAAGCTTCAAGCATTTATAAATAGCGAAACTATTACTCAAAAATGTAGCAAAAAACTAACAAAGCGGTTCAAATTAGAACCCTTAGATGCAATGATTATGATTGATTCTCCTGGAAGTCGTCACCTGTTGCGCAACCATTTTCAAGCAACCACAGACGGACTTTTTGATGTAATACTCAGCAGCCTAAACATTGCAGATACAGTGCGATCAGAATTTACAGAACAAGCAATTGCATTCGATGAAAAAATGACCTTACATGATTGGGTTCCGAACGTAACTAAACAAGGGCTTTTCCTGTCAGTTGGCAAAAGACCATTTTTACACACTCCTTGGGGCTGTATATCTTTATTTGAGGGTACAGGATTTGCGCTTTCAACACAATACATAGCCTTTTTTCAGGAATTTTTTAAAAGGTATAAGCTTTCTTTCGTTCAGCCAACAAAAAATTCATCAAAAGAATGTTATTATAGTATTCCAGAGAATTTAAAGGAACAACTCACTTATAGTGCTCGTAATTTGGAAGACGTAAGACAGAAATTAACCTCTAGCGAACTCTGGCAGTATGTTGGAACAAGCTGTCTTATTTATGGTGACAACCCTACCCATTATGGAATACTTAAGATGGATAATACAATTTTGCCGGAACCCCAATTGAGCGATAGCAAAGCGAATTCTTCGCTGAACTGGTCAAAGATGTTGATTTTTCTACGAGAAGAGCATAATCGCGAAAGAGGGAAACCCATAAAGCGTAATTATAGTGGCTCTCAGCAAGTCGGCACAAAAAACAGCCGGTTCATTTCTTTTGAACAAATACCACAACAATGCTTACAGGTACTCGAAGAATTATTAGCTCAACCTTTCCTCACGATAACAGAAATGCAAAATGAAATACAGTTCGAAAGTAGATGCAACAGAGATTTTACTAAAGAACAAAAATTTTTACATGAAAAAAATAAAATTCTGCGACTTGAGAATGAAGATGATTGCTCTTTATTGGAAATGCTATTGCGCAAATGTTTACAGTGTTTTAATCCGTACACACTATACTTTGGACATTCACCCATACGTTTCGGTTATCAGAAAGAACCTTTAGACATACAAAAATATAAGTCTGGTGGAGTGCATTATGGGCTATTACTCTCAATGGGAGGCGATTTCAACCTATCGCTTGCACACGTTAGCTCGCTTTTTCTTCATGAAATAGAACGCGAGATCTCCACATTCAAGCAAGGTTGGCATTATGCAAAATTAAGGGACAATGCTAATATTTATGCCTCACAGTCTGAAGAAGAATGGCAATTAATCGTTCATGAACCAATAAGTACAGGAAGCAGACCCTATGATGCTCTCCTAAACGATAAAATTTTGTTGTCGGGTCTATCAAAAGCGCTTGGCATAAATGCGTCAGTTGATATAGGGGTTTCCGATAAAAAAATTTGTATGTGGATTAAGAAAAAACATTTTGATAAGGTAGTGAGAACTCTTAATTTAAAGATAGAGCAAGAGAAAAGCTAAGCACTCATCTATGGTGAGTGCTTAACAAAAAACCTGGCTAAACGCGATGGCGATAATGCCCTTGGTGGTGTTGCTGTTCTTCAGTAATAACACTGACACGAGCTCTTCTTCCTCCAAGCATGCCGTTACGTAAGGCATTAATCAGAGGCCCTGTACACTCACCGGGCAGTTGGATAAATGAGCGTCGTTTAATAACCCGCACTTTTTGAATTTGATCAGCGCTTACACAACCCGTTTGGGTTAAGTACTTAATAACATCATCACGCGTGATACCATCATCAGAACCTACATTAATGAAAATTTCTTGAAGAGCATCTGGCATAACAATTTTTGAAGAGGGAGTAAAGCTTACATCATCATGCTCAAGCGAGCTCAAAAATTTATCATGCAGTACGCGTGCAAGTATGGTACGTGTTTCCTCAGAAGATAGATTGTGAATAAGTGCCTCAAGCTCTTTTTCAGGTGCCTTTAGTTGATCGATAGAGCTGTGCTCGCCAAGTTGGGCAATATATTTAGATGCTTCCTGTATGCGAGCCTTAACAATACTATCTCTGGAAGGAACATCAATTGGATCAATCACCACATTAAACTTACGCTGCACATACTGAAGGCTTCTCAGCTCAGTTTTGGTAATCAATGTTATGGCAATCCCTTCCTTACCTGCGCGACCGGTTCTTCCTATGCGATGAATATAGCTTTCATGATCATCAGGAAGAGAAAAGTTAATAACATGGGTTAGATTGGCAACATCGATTCCTCGGGCTGCCACATCGGTTGCAACCAAAATCGACAATTCTCGATTTTTGAATTTTTTAATGACTATATTTCGTGATACTTGGCTCATATCACCATGAAGTGCCCCAACATTATACCCCCGACGAACAAGTTGCTCAGCGACTTCACTCGTCAAGATTTTGGTTTGGCAGAAAATAAAGCCATAAAAATCCGGCGCACATTCAATAAACCGGCTTAAAACCTGCATACGTGTTCTTGAGGGGATAACACAGTAATATTGCTTAGTTCCTTCTGTCGCAACCTGCTTTTTGCTTACCCGCACAGAAACGGGCTCGTGCATATGGTTACGCATAATATCAGCAATACCCGCTTTCACCGTTGCAGAAAAGAGCCAAATTTCTCTATTTTTGGGAGCATACCGCAAAATTTCATCGACCTCTTCTTTAAAGCCCATATCAAGCATAATATCAGCTTCATCAAGAACAAGCGTCTGAACGCCATCAATAGCAAGGCTTTTTCGTCTTAAATGATCATTAAGCCGTCCCGGAGTACCAACCACAATATGACAACCACGGCGTAACGCGGCGGTCTGCTCTTCCATAGAAACTCCGCCATAAATAACCTCGAGTCTCAAATCCATCGCACGTGCAAGTGGCAACATACTTTCTTTAATTTGTACGGCTAACTCTCGTGTGGGAGCTACAACCAGTGCTTGAGGCTTTTTCTGCGCCTGATCAACTCTATGGAGCAATGGAATACCAAAAGCCATGGTTTTACCGGTGCCTGTTTGGGCCTGCCCATGAAAATCAATTTTTTTATGGGATAGAAGTACGGGGATAGCTTTTTTTTGAATGTCAGTCGGTTCAATAAAACCTAAATCATCAAGAACTTTTTGTAATGCAACTGAAATAGCAAAGTCTTTAAAAGTAGTAATACTCATCAACACATCCTGCAGGGGAATTTACCCTTATTTAAAATGTTACCTAATTAATTCAAACGCTCCCCTACATGGATGCCTGCTGACACAACATGCTCCATCTTCCATAGGCTGCCCATGGGTTCTCTTGCACAATGCCGAGAATTTCGCTTTCGTAATTCTCTCGCATGGCTTCATATGTTAAAGCAAGTATAGCAAACGGCAAAAAAGGCGCAATATTCTTAAGATCTGTCATTTCATATCTTTTTGCACTAGACTGTCTATAATCAACGAGAGGACACCATGAGATTGTTACGAAAAATAGTATGTCTAGCAAGTTTTCTTGTCTTTACCGCACTTGAATCCAAAGATCCTTCCTGGCTCTTTTCTTTTAAGAAAACTATGGGCGATGCACTCTGCTATTTTATTACGTCATCGGATGTTTCTGATGAAACAGCTGCATATACACATGATCTCATGAAAAAAATAGATCCTGCACAAACAATAACCCGCATACAAAAATTCAATGCCTTCGGTGAATATCTTTTTGGCAGACATAATACCATTGCTCTGCCATTTCTCAATTATCTCATTTTTAATACAAAGTCACTTAAAAAGTTATCTGAGGAAGCACAACGTTTTGTAATCGGCAGAACATTGTACACCATGTCTCACCCCAAAAACCATATGGTCTACAAGCTAGCATTACCACTCATGTATAATCTCTTACTTCACATGCAAGGAAGCCCCACATCACGCCAGGCAATTGCAGACCTTCCGAGACTGCTCGTGCAATCACTACAGGGAAATTCCTCCCAAGGGCAAGTCACCCAGGCATTTGTTACAGCAGCCCCCAGCCTTCTGTCTCGCCTTATAGCAGAATTGCATATCGCTTATGCCTCACGCCATATTGAATGGCAAGCGGACATAGAAACCGCCAAAATGCTCAATTGCGCTAAAGGGGGCATTGAATTTTTTAAGAGCTATAATGAGTTTTCATCTGACAATACTGTTATAGGCAGGATAAGCTCAAAGATTCCCCTATTTGAATGGTTATACGGTGGACTTTTCTTAGTAGCAACAAGCTTCTTCCCTCGCCTGAATAGTTTTAAGCCCGAGGTAACTGTTGCAGGGTTAACATTCGTTCAATTTCCCCTAGCCGATGGTGTAGTGATGGCAAAAAATAGCATGCCAGGTCAAATAACTCCGCATTCAAACTTTCTCACCCATGTGTTTTGGAAGCTGCCTATCGCGAGCTTGTTTAGCCATTCGGCCACAACGCGCATCGCTAATCTTGAAAAACTACGCTTACTCGTACCCGCTACACACAAAAAACCATTGGAAAAATAAGGTTTTTTTGCTATACTACCTTCTATGTTATGGTATATGTCTAACGTCTTAACCCATTTTTCTCGCTGTTTATATGCGTGAAGTAGCAAGGAGCTTTGCATGTCAAAGGAACTCTTAAGGTCCAATCAGTACCGTACTGTCGAAAATGTTTTCGATGAGGAAGCGGTTGGCCTTAACCAAGAGCAAAAAAAAGAACTTAGTAGTCTGTACGAAGGCATGACTAATCAATTTAAACTCGGAACCATCATTAAAGGATCTGTTCGGAATGTTAGTTCAGATGGAGTACTTGTTGATATTGATTATAAATCAGATGGTATGATTCCTCTCTATGAATTTTCAGATCATGAGCTTAAAAAACTAACTCCAGGCGCAAGCATTGAAGTCATTCTCGATGAACTAGAAAACTTCTCCGGCAATGTCATTCTTTCCTATGAAAAAGCGAAAGCAATGAAGGCTTGGGATTCAATCATGAAGCTTTTTGAAGAAAACAAGCCAGTAGAAGGTACTGTTACCCATAAAGTTAAAGGCGGTCTCAGTGTTGATATCGGTATTCCAGCTTTCTTACCAGGATCGCAGGTCGATACTCAACGGGTGAACGATTTTGATCAATTTGTTGGTCAGACGATTACTGCTAACATTATCAAAGTAAACCAAAAGCGGGGCAATGTTATTATCTCACGCCGTAAGTTCTTAAATGAGCAACGCTCTGAAAGCCGCAAGAAGGTACTTGATACGCTTGAAGTAGGATCAGTTATCCAAGGTGTGGTTAAAAATATCACTAAATATGGAGCATTTATTGATATCGGTGGCGTAGATGGTTTGCTACACATTACCGATATGACCTGGGGTCGCATCGACCATCCAAGTGAAATGCTCAAAATAGGTGATACCGTAACCGTTAAAGTGCTTTCATTTGATAAGGTTAATGAAAAAATCTCCTTGGGGCTTAAGCAGCTTACCGAAAACCCGTGGGATGGACTTGATCCATCGGTACAAGTGGGATCTCGCATTAAGGGAATTATCTCGAGCATCAAGGATTATGGCCTGTTTGTCGAGGTAGCTCCGGGCGTTGAAGGCCTTGTCCACATCTCAGAGGTTTCTTGGACGGATCGCATAACCGATCTTCATAAGCACTTCAAGGTTGGCGAAGAGATCGAATCACTCGTCGTCTCACTTGATAAGGAAAACCGAAGGATGTCATTAAGCATTAAGCAGCTTGAAAAGAATCCATGGGATGCAATTAGTGAACAGTATGAAGTTGGCCAAAAGATTACCGGCAAAGTAAGTAACGTAACTGAGTTTGGTATCTTCATCCAACTTGCTCCTGGTATAGATGGCCTTGTGCATATCTCTGATTTTTCTTGGACCGAGCATATCGAGCATCCTTCCGATCGCTATAAAAAAGGCGATGAAGTGGAAGCTGTTATTACCGGCATTAATAAGCAAACCAAGAAGATTTCCTTGGGCATTAAACAGCTCACTGAAAATCCATGGGAAGAAATCGAAAAGAAATATCCAATCGGTTCAACCGTAGAAGGCGAAGTGAGCAAAATCACCAATTTTGGCGCTTTTGTGAAACTCCCATCAGGCATTGAAGGTCTCGTTCATATTTCTGAACTTGGTGGCAATGCTGAAAAGGTTGAAGATATTCTCAAGGTAGGCCAAAAGAGTGATTTTAAAGTCATTAAAGTCAACCAAGAAGAACATAAGCTTGGCTTAAGCTTACGCTCGTCAGAGGAAATAGCTGCTCAAGAAGAAAAGAAAGCAGCTAAAAAAGAAAAAGCTCCAGCACGCAAGAAAGAAAAAGTTGAAGCTCAAGCTACCGCTCCTAAACAGAAGAGCCAGCTGCAAATTGAACTTGAAAAGCATGCTGCTCGGCAAAGCGGAGAATCAACTGACGAATCAGCTGAATAAGGAGACACTATGATTGAAAAAACACTGGCAATTATAAAGCCTGATGCTGTTGCTCAAAAGCAGAGTGGACCCATTATTGAGCTTATTGAACTCAATAAGTTCTCCATCATCCGCATGCAAAAGTTGCAGATGACTGAAAAGCAAGCAGAGCAGTTTTATGCTGTTCATAAAGAACGTCCCTTTTACCGTGAATTGGTAGAAGGAATGATTAAGGGGCCCGTCATTGTCATGGCACTCGAAGCTGAGAATGCTATCGCAGGTTGGCGAGAGCTTATGGGGGCAACCGATCCTCAAAAAGCAGCGCTCGGGACCATCAGATGGATGTTTGGAAAACATATTGGCAGCAATGCTACGCATGGTTCTGATGCGCGAGAAACGGCACAGAATGAACTGAAATTCTTCTTTCCGGACCTATAATACAGTTGGGGCGCGTCAAGCGCCCCAACTGTCTATTTCTTTCATGAATCAGCATATCCAAGATAGGCTACATATGAATAACTTGCTGATAGAGAGGATTAGCTATTTCCCAGCTATCTTGTTTCACAAGCCCTAAATCTCGCACATACTGAATATCATCCGGATTAAATGAAGCAGGTTCAGTAGTATTCTTTTTCAAGAAAGTCATCAAGTTGCGCCCAATTGAGCCTTTTCGGTAGAAAGTAATGCTTTTTAGGATTAATAGGACCTACGGTATTGAAAAATCTCATGAATGCATTCCGGTAAACAAAATTACTGTGAATACACAAGACTCCTTTATAGATCGACAATATTCTAGCCGGAACTACCCATGAATCTTAATCGTTTGTGAGTATGCTCATAATGCGTCCTGAACAAACCAAGCTCAAGTGAAGCCTGGTCACAACGGCGCCCCACCCTTGAGCCGTCTTATTAAAACTACTCATACTGATGATACTCCCATCTGGACTCGATACCACATGAGTAACCCATCCTCTATTTGAAGCAGGCACAAATTTAAATTATTTTTTATAAAAAATATTATGCAAATAATTTTATTTTGTGAACAATTTCACTACACCACCTTGCCACACCTTCTTATTATAGCTGAAAGAAAGTCTGCAAGCTGCCTATAGTTTTCGGGTTGAGAACGCCTTATCGTGCTTGCAATTAAACAGAGCTTTACCAGAAAATCTCGCGTAC
This sequence comes from Candidatus Babelota bacterium, assembly GCA_003174035.1. GTDB lineage: Bacteria > Babelota > Babeliae > Babelales > Babelaceae > PRDV01. The sequence goes on along the minus strand of PRDV01000023.1, from coordinate 18,349 downwards.
ATAATTCTTGAATGTTATTATCGCAAAGTTCAATTAGTTTTTGCAGCATGGGTAACCATTGATCACACTCACCTTTTCTCATGGCCCATTCGACGGCACTACCACCTAGATCCCATATTTCACAATTAATTAACTCATTAATAAAAAGTCGAGTTCCAGTCTTATCCCACTCAGCATACTCTACATTCCCTAACCAAATTTTATGGTGAACAAGCCGCATTAAATCTCGTGTATAAATGAATAGTTCGCTACCTGATTCAAAAACTATAAACTCACTGCTTCTACCGGAAACTATAAGGATCTCTGACCCATCGGGGCTCCATCTAACCGTACGCACCCCCTTTTCAAAATCCTTATGAGCAATAATTTTACCATCGCGACTCCACAAATTAATAGAGCCAACGCCACTTTCAAAATTACGAACCGTTAAGAAATCCATACCATCTTTATTCCATAAAGTATTAAAATACTTGCGTTCACTACCGCTATGGCGAATGAATGTTCTTTTTTGCTCCTCCCAATCAACTAACTCAACATTGAGATAAGCATCTTCAATAAGCAATAAAGTAGTGCGCGGACATACATAACATCTAGGGTGGTAGTTGCGAGAATGCAACTTCTTGACAACATGACCTTCCAAACCATCCATCGACTCTGACAATTTCCACAGATGGATTTCATTATTAATATTTATCGTAATAATATGTAACGAATCTTGGCACCAACTGGCGCTGTCAATTATTGCGCTCTTATCAGCAAGTTCAATCAAAAAAGCACCTTGGTTATTATAAATCCTAACAGAGTAACCATACCATTCAAGAATTTTCGAAGAATCTGGGCTCCACCCTTCATAACTCCAATAGTTTTGCTTTTTGTATCTGCCAAGCCAAATCCCATGGGAGCTCATAATGTGAGCATCTGCATCGCTCGGCAAAAGAACTCGTGAACCATCTGGACTCCAGTACTTGGAGTCTCGCATCGAAATTGCAGTTTTCACCCAACCACTGTCAATTGAGTAAAGGTCATAGTTTTCACTTTCCGGTCGATAAATAATTACATTACCGCCATGTGACGATACCGAACCCGTACCACTGTGAGTATCCTGTGAGAACAGTTTCACAGGTTTTTCAAGTCTATACTGTACCTGAGCTAGCGTGCCAGACAACCCAATTCTTTTCTTTAATGTCTCAAGAATCAGTGTAATTGCTTCACATTCACCAAAATATACTGCCCAATGCAACTGTGATATACCTTGTTCATCATGCGTATTTATCTCTGTACCCTGTGCAATAGCCTCGCGGACTTTTTGAGTCAATGCTTGTCCCGGAGAAAGAACCTTACTTGTACCTTGTCCTGCATCAAGCATAAAGCAAGAAAAAACAAATATCACTCGATATTGTTTGGAGTTCATAATATGAAAACAGCTATTAGATGAACAAGCAACGAAACTGACAAATCTGATTACTAATTGAAACATCGTATCCTCCAGGAATATGCTTTCACAGGCGAAGGCATACTCATATAAACTGAAACCACCCTCTCATATGCTTACTTTTTTTGCAGGCGCCTAGATTTATGTTCTTAAACAAAATTATCAATGTCTATTACAGGTAGGCTACATAGTCCAAACATGAATTTGTTTTGAGGCATAGCTCACCAGCTCATTTGAAATCTTGGCATCCCATGATTTACCTTGAGTCCGGTCAAAAATAAGTAAATGACCTTCATCTGCTCGGGTTTTATCGATATAATCTGCAGTTTGCTCCAACCCCTTGGAAAGAGTCTCTTCTCCATACTTTATCTTCAATTCTATGACAATTCTCTGATGCTTCCATTGAATAAAAAGATCTAGTCGTTTTCTACCAACAGCATATTCCCGGTGGATACGTCCACCGCCATTTACCACTTTTTGCAAAAAAGCCATCAGTAATAAGTGAGGAAATGATTCATTATACTGGATCTTTGAGCTAAAAGATTCTGAATGCTCTCTAAAGAACTGCGTAAATGCTTCCATAAGCTTTGAGGTAATAAGCTTGCCCTGCGAATCTACATAAGAGGCTGTTTGAGCACCAATTAATCCCTGCATAACCTGTGTTAAGGCACGGGGAATAACTTGCTGATAGATAGGATTAGCTATTTCCCAGCTACCTTCTTTTACCAGCCCCAAATCTCGTACATATTGGATATCATCAGGATTAAATGAAGCCGGTTCAGAGCCACTTACTATCGCATCAATGATTCCGCGAACTCTTGATTCTTGCAACCGATCTACTAGTGATTCAATATGGGTATCTTGCCTTAAAATAAGTTGTTCTTTTGCCTTTTCAAGAACGTCTTTCGTAATAGGCACCGTGCGATCAATTATATCTCGAAAACATGCTTGGTATGCTAGCGCGTTTACCAACCAAGGCTGGCCCTGGGTAACATAATGAGCAAAATCGATTGCTTCATCGGTAAATTGTTGGCCTGTTTCATTAGTATGCTGAAGATAAAGCTCACGCACCTGTGCTGGCGTAAAATTACGCAAAACAAGTGCATCCGATATAATATTAAAGGGGCTCAACAGCATTCCTTTTTCTCTTTCCTCTAGCGATTGCATTTTATAATCTTGCAAATTTCGCACACCAACAAGGCAAATTGATTGGGGAAAATGAGCTGGTCGATTAGTATAGCCTGCTCTAAATTGTTTTAATATAAAAATGAGCGATTTTTCAACAAGCCCGTCGATTTCATCAAAAAACAAAACTAACGGTTTCCTCGAATTTTCCGACCAAAATTGTAAAAAGCGAGAAAAGGAGTTTTCCTGCAAGGGAACTGCTTCTAAAAGCATTTGGGCATGCGTATAAATAGCGTGCTCACCTGGGAGTTGTATTTTTATCTGGCTGGCTAGTTGATCAAGTAGCCAATATACCGTTCTTTCAATATCGTTAGCGGCAACATGTGCGGGCTCCGTCGTAAGATACAGTGCTGTATATTCCCCGCGAGAATTAAGAAAGCGCACGTATTCTAAAATAGCCGTAGTTTTTCCACTTTGCCGTGGAGCATGCAAAAGAAAATAGTATTCTTTTTCAAGAAAGTCATCAAGCTGCGCCCAACTGAGCCTTTTTGGCAGAAAGTAATGCTTTCTAGGATTAATAGGGCCAACGGTGTTGAAAAATCTCATGAACGCATTCCGGTAAACAAAATTACTGCAAACTACAGTAAACAGTATATATCAGATTCATTTACAATTCTATGATCGAAATATCTCTATATCTCTGCTGGCTCCTTGCTTCTGCAAGCACTTTCCTAACTCGCACGTTTGCACTATACTATTAGTCGCGCTTTCATGTGCCAGAGAGGCGCTCCTGGCTTCGCCGCTATCATTGCTACAACCGCACAAAGTTGCTCATACTTATCAGGCTGAATAGGCGAACTTTATTTGCCCCATGGCAAAGCCCTAGCAACAACGATGTACTACATAGGCCTTCCAAATCTGCACATTCCTCAAGCGCCAAAAAAGCCTCCAGCCCTTCCTTTTCTGACCCTGAACAAATTGCACTTACTGCCCAGTCAATAACTGTACCACCCATTTGCCATATTTGAGCATTATCAAGACTCCCCATAGCAAGTTTACTTCCATCCGGACTCCATGATACACTATAGATCGGGTTCTTATGCAGTATTGCTATCACTTTATTTTTCTTCACATCGAATATCTGAGCATCATGATGAGCACTCACCGTAGCGAGCTTGCTTCCATCGGGGCTCCATGAGACTATATAGATCTCTTGCCTATGCGGAATTGTTGCTACCACTTTAGTTTTACACAAATCCCAAATCTGTGCTGTATAATCTAAACTCCCGGTAGCAAGCATACTTCCATCAGGACGACATGATACTGCTAAGACCCTGTTTTTATGCTGAATTGTTGCTATCACTTTCTTTCTCCGCATATCCCATATCTGTACTGTATTATCCCATCCCCCAGTAGCAAGCTTACTTCCATCGGGACTCCATGCGACTACCATGACCCTGTTTTCATGCTTTATGGAAAACATGGCCATTGGTTCTTCAATTCGTGACCATAATAATTCAGCAAACCTCTCAACACCCTTCTCTCTTATTTTTCTTACAATCAATTCAATCGCATCACGTCTTCCCATCAATGCTGCCTAATGAAAGACTGCAGGCTCTTGCACAACTAGGCTCTTCAGTGCATTTTCATCTTTTACTCTTATCGCTTCTTTCAATATTTCTTGTTTTGTAAGAGCTTTGCTTGATGTTGTTCCCCCAAACACAATTCCTTCTAGTAAGATCATAATCATCAACCCAAAAACTTGCATATAACAACTCTCCTTACTTTATTATCAGTTGATTCAATCAACAATCTCTCAATCCTTTTATACCGATAACATTGTAGCATGTAGAACTGCGCCAGCAAAAACGACTAGAGCGGAGCACCGGGCTTATTCGCTATCATTGCTATCACCGAACAAAGTTTCTGATATTTATCATGTCGAAATGTTTTAACTTTACTTGCCGCATGGCAAAGTCCGATTAACAGTGATTCGCTACATAACCCTCCTAAATCTGCGCATTCATCAAGCGCAAGCAAAGCTTCCAACCCCTCCTTTTCAGCACCTGAGCATACTGCACTTACTGCCGAATCAATAACCGTGCCACTCATGCGCCATATGTGCGCTGTACAATCACGGCTGCCTGTAGCAAGCTTACTTCCATCCGGGCTCCATGATAGTGTATCGACCCAGCCATCATATTGAATTGTTGCTATAACTTTCCCATCCTGCGAATCACATATTTGTGCAGTATTATCAGTACTACCTGTAGCCAGCATACTTCCATCCGGGCTCCATGTCACAGATTTAACCCAGCCCTCATGATGAATAGTTGCTACTATTTTGTTTTCATGCACATCCCATATCTGCAAAGTATTGTCATTACTCCCCGTAGCAAGTTTGCTCCCATACGGGCTCCATGATACTGCATTGATAATACCCTTATGCCGAATTGTTGCTAACTCTTTCTTTTCACGCACATCCCATATCTGCACCCTTTTATCAGAGCTTTCCGTAGCGAGCTTACTTCCGTCCGGGCTCCATGATACTGTATTGACCGAGTTCTCATGACGAATAGTTACCAGCCTTTTTGTTTTTTGCACATCCCATATCTGCGAAGTATCATCATTACTCCCCGTAGCAAGCTTACTCCCATCGGGGCTCCATGATACTGCATTGACAACACCCTTATGCTGAATTATTGCTAACACTTTCTTTTCATGAACACCCCATATCTGCACTGTTTTATCAGAACTTCCCGTAGCAAACTTACTCCCGTCGGGACTCCATGATACTTTTATAATCCAATCCTTATGCAGAATGTTTGCTAACACTTTCTTTTTCCCCACATCCCATATCTGCGCTGTTTTATCGAGACTCACCGTAGCGAGCTTACTTCCATCCGGGCTCCATGATACTGTATTAACCGAGCTCTTATGCTGAATCGTTGCGATCATTTTTTTTTCACGCACATCCCATATCTGCGCTGCAGAGCCACCAGTAGCAAACTTACTTCCATCAGGACTCCATGATACTGCTTTGTAAAAATTCTCATGCCGCATTGTTGCTATAACTTTCCCATCCTGGGAATCCCATATTTGTGCTGTATTATCCCAACTCACCGTAGCCAGCTTACTCCCATCAGAGCTCCATAATACTCCTAAAATACGATCCTTATGCTGAATGATTGCTAACATTTTCTTGGCCTGCACATCCCATATCTGCGCTGTATTATCATTACTCCCCGTAGCCAACTTACTCCCATCAGGGCTCCATGATACTGCGTTCACCATATATTTATGCTGTAGGGACAGCAGAGCCATTGGTTCATCGATTCGATACCATAAAAGCTCCTCAAACTTCGCAGCACCTTGTTTCCTTATTTTTCTCACAACCAATTCAATGGCATCACGTTTTCCCATCATTGCTGCCCAATGAAGAACTGCTAGCTCTTGCACAATGAGGCTCGCCAGTGAATTTTCATCTTTCACTTTTATCGCTTCTTCGAACATTTCTTGCTTTGTAAGAGCTTTGCTTGATGTTGTACCACCCAACATTATTCCTTCGAGCAAGGCAATAATTATCAACCCCAAAAAATGCATATACCAACTCTCCTTACTTTGTTATCTGTTCATGCAATCAACAATATATCATTCTTCTTATCCCGATAACCCCCGTAGCCTATAGAACTGCACCCACAAAACAACTAAAGGGGAGCCCCGGGTTTCTCCGCTACCATTGCTATCACCGAACAAAGTTTCTCATATTTATCAGGCTGAAATCGTTTAACTTTGCTTGCTGCATGGCAAAGCCCGATCAAAAGTGATTTGCTGCAGAGGCCTTCTAAATTTGAACATTCCTCAAGCCCAAGCAATGCCTCCAGCCCTTCCTTTTCCGCTCCCGAACAAATCGCACTTACGGCCCAGTCAATGACACTTCGTCCCATGTGCCATAGCTGCACTGTCTTATCACCACTTCCCGTAGCAACCTTACTTCCATCAGGACTCCATGATACTGCATCGACAGTGCCCGTATGCTGAATTATTGCTACTACTTTCTTTTCCTGCACATCCCATATCTGCGCTGTACCATCCCAACTACCCGTAGCAAGCTTACTTCCATCGGGGCTCCATGATATTATTTTTACCCAGTTCTGATGCTGAATTGTTGCTAGCACTTTCTTTTCGCGCACATCCCACATCTGTGCCGTTTTATCCCAACTTCCCGTAGCGAGCTTACTTCCATCTGGACTCCATGATACAGAGCTAACCGCAGCTCGATGCTGAATCGTTGATATCACTTTCTCTTGCTGCATATCCCATATCAGCGCTGTATTGTCATCAGTCCCCGTAGCTAGCTTACTTCCATCTGGGCTCCATGATACTGAGTTAACCGCATCTCCATGCTGAATCGTTACTGGCATGTTCCCTTTCTGCACATCCCATATCTGCGCCGTAGAATCATAACTTCCCGTAGCCAGCTTACTCCCATCAGAACTCCAGGATACTGCACGAACAACCGTCTCATGCCGAATTGTTGTTATCACTTTCCCTTCCTGCACATCCCATATCTGTGTCGTGTTATCATAACTTCCCGTAGCAAGCTTACTTCCATCTGGGTTCCATGATACTGCTAAAACAGAATTCTTATGCTTAATTGTTGCTAGCACCTTGTTTACTTGAACATCCCATATCTGCGCTGTGTTATCATAACTTCCCGTAGCAAGCTTACTTCCATCGGGACTCCATGATACTGCGTAGACAGTGCCCTTATGCTGAATGATTGCTAACATTTTCTTCATCTGCACATCCCAAATATACGCAGTACGACCAGAACTACCGGTAGCCAGCTTACTGCCATCAGGACTCCAGGATACTGCCGAAACACTATCTTTATGCTGTATGGATAGCAGAACCGCAGGCTCTTCCACCATGAACCTTAATAATTTTCCCAGCTTCCCAACACCTTGCTCTCTTATTTTCCTTACAACCAATTCAATGCCATCACGCTTTCCCATCATTGCTGCCCAATGAAGAACTGCAGGCTCATCCACAACTAGGCTCTCCAATGCCTTTTCATTTTTCATCTTTATCGCTTCTTCGATTATTTCTTGTTTTGTAAGATCTTTGCTTGATGTTGTACCACCAAACACTATTCCTTCGAGCAAGCTCATAATCATCAACCCAAAAACTTGCATATAACTACTCTCCTTACTTTGTTATGAGTTTACATAACAAATAGTATTTCAATCTTCCTATGCCGCTACCGCTAATCAATGGCTAGCTAGAACTACTAGAGCGGAGCCCCCGGTTTTCTCGCAATCAGTGCTATCACCGAACAAAGTTTCTCATACTTATCAGACTGAAATCGCCTAACTTTACTTGCCGCTTGGCAAAGTCCTATTAATAATGACTTACTACAGAGCCCTTCTAAATTTGCACACTCATCAAGCGCAAGCAAAGCCTCCAGCGCTTCCGTTTCTGTCCCTGAGCATACTGCGCTTACCGCCCAATCAATAACTGTGCCACCCAGGTGCCATACGTGCACATTACGATCGCAGCTTCCCGTACAAAGCTTACTTCCATCGGGACTCCACTCTACAACCCGCACTTTACATGAATGCTTAATTACTCCAAGTTCCTTTTGTTCGTATATTCCCCATATCCTTACCATATCACGAAACACGATACAGATTTTCCCGCTGTCAGGGCTCCAGTAGGCATTCTCAATATAATCTTTGCTTTCAAGAACTGGTAAAACTTTGCAATCTATCACATCATACATGTTAACGGTGTACACCACCGCATTTTGCTTTTTATAGATAGTACAAATCTTATGGGCATCAGGGCTCCATATAATTTCGCTCATAAGATACACATCCGGAAACACCGCTAGCTTCTTATTTTCTCCGATATTCCATAGTGTGATAGTAGTCATACTCACTAGACAAATTTTGCTGGCATCTGGGCTCCAGTGAACACTGCATACCCGTTCCTCCAGCTGTATCGTTAACAACGGTTTAAGAGCAACCATATCCCATATCTCGATGTCATTGTTGCTGACGATACAAAGTTTCGTTTTATCAATACTTAGTTTTAAATAATGAACCTTATCGTGAGGTCGAATAACTTTGGCTATTGCGCACTCTGTTACATCCCACACCTGTACAATATTTTCCAAACTAACCACACAGATTTTGCCGCCATCAGGATCCCAAACAGCCGAATAATTATTTTTTTGAACCGCTAATCGCTCTCTATTTTCTTCTACATCCCATACACTCGCCACATTTGAGCTCTCAATATAAAGCATGCGGTCCATAAAACCCCAAGCGATTTTATATACACTCTTATGTTCAGGCAAGCGCAATTCCTTATTTTTTAGCATATCCCACATCAATGTTTTTTCATCCCCGCCTCCCGTACAAATTTTATCTCCCTGAGCGCTCCAAGCTAAACTCTCAACCTTATCAAAATACAATATCTTTTTAATCACCTCTCGTTTTTTTATATCGTAGATTGAGGTCCTGCCTTTCCCTCTCATTGCAATTTTGCCACCATCAGGGTTCCAGGCGACCTCTTTAACCTTACTCCCATGCCAAATTGAATCGAGTCTCTTCCCTTTCACATCCCAAAGAGTCGCCTCATCATCGTTACTGCCGATACAAAGCATACTTCCGTCAGGGCTCCACTTCACGGTGTGCACTTTGTTCACAAAACCAACAGTAAACAAAAGTTTTGGCTTTTCCAAACTGCAAGTTATATATTCCCCAAATATCGTATTACCCCGTTGCCTAATCCTTTTTACCATACCATCTACAAGGGGCGCACTTCCTGTTAAAGCTGCCCAATGCAGCATAGAAGGCTCTCCCTTGTTATTTTCCTCTAACGCCCCCAAATCAGCCAGTGCTTTCTGATCATTGGCTTTTATAATTTCCCAGAGTTTTTCTTCTTTTTCCGGATCAACCATAGTAAGCGCTTTGCTTGGCGTCGTGCCAGCAAGCATCACTATTTCGAGTGAAATAACAACAACCAATTTAAACTTCATTATAAAGGAGCTCCCCTTTTTGATACTAGCGTATAAATCGGGTTACAAAGAAAATTTGGAACTAAGAGCTTTAACAATAAGCAAATAAGGGGAGTCAACATCGCCCATCTTTAAAAGCACATTTACACGGTGTATATGCTACAATCAGTTAGGCACTGATGCTGCAGCTGGCGCCTCTACACGAGCTTTTATAGGGGCAGCTGCTGCGACTGGTGCAGCAACTGGAGCGCTTTCTGCTAATTCCTGCATACGCGGAGCCTCAATGGCTCGTGCGGCGTGGTTGTGTAATGCCCTTACATCTTGGATAGCAGCCGATTCAGTTGTTACAATGTTTTGACTGATAACTTCTACCATCGAGCAAACCTCAACCAAAAGCTGTTTGCTTGCTTGTTTTATATAGTTTAACTCTTTAGCAACTTCAGATTGCCTTACTTCCCGTTTCGCTTTCAAATGCTCTTTTATCAAGTGTACAACAGCATAAAGAGAGATAAGAACAGCACTGGCAATACCTGCAACAAGGATAACTGTTCCCCCGGTTAACACGACACCCCCAGCAATGGTTACCCCTGCTGCTATTAATGCAGGTGCACCCAGAGCAGCAAGTTCAGACACTAAGAAAATGCTATTCAAAACTACCGTAATGCTTCCCAACACTTTTTCAAAAGTAGCCAATTTTTCAGGACTAATAAAAAATTCATAGGCCAAATCATCTCGCTTTCTATTGAGATCAAAAAAAGAATGCTCCAATAAAGCCAGTAGGTTACTTACTTCAACTATTTTGGCACGCGCTTCTTCTTTTAATCCCTCTTGAGCCGAGAGCTGCCGGTATTTTTGAATAAGTGGTTTTAAATAGGTACCTAGAACTCCCGCATCTTCAGGCACTTTCGCATCCAAGAGTACTGCTTGAAGTGCTTCATTATCAGGTACTAACCCGCCTATAATAATATGGATAAGCTCATCAACGGAAGTTGCTGTAGATAACTCCTTCTTTAGCTTCTGCTGCCTTTCTTGCTGCTTGAAAAAAATCAATTGCTGCTTGGCTTCTTGCAACTTACTCTCTAAATGCATGTTTCTCTTCGCAACAGCATCAAGCTTCAACTTTTCCTGAGCTAGTTTGCCATCAGTGATACACAGATCAACCGCTAAATTCACATTTTCCACAATCAGATCATCACTGCTCTTCCTCTCTTGTTCAAGTAATTGTTTTGTTCCCTCAAGCCTATCTGCTAAATCCGCATTTTTTTCTTCAACGTCATCGATTCTTTTTTGCGCCTCATCGAGATTCATTTCTGCAACATCTAATTTCAACATCAGATCTTGATTTCTTTGCGCAAAAGCAGCATTTTTATCTAAGAGTACTTTAAACATGGCATCTAACGGCGAAGCTTGTAATGCAGAACGATCGCATATCTCAGAAAGCAAGCCCTGCTTTTGTTCAGCCTGTTCTATTTTTTTCACTTCCATCGCATCGAGTAATCCAATGCCACAAAAAATAGCTACTGCTAAAACTTGTATCTTCATTTTTTAACTCCTTTTTTAAAAGACATACTATCCTAGTGCTTACTATAGTCTATAAATAATCTCATGACAATGACCATTTTTTGAAAGTACCTGTGCAGGCAACACAATGCTCTCTCATACACTCTTCAACACAATCTGATCAGTTACCCCGCTTAAAACCTTAATACATCATTAATCCCACTATCAGCGTGATTTGGAATGTTCTAACCATTTTTGATAAGCTGCTTCTACACCAGGTGCGTCTTTTGCTAAAGCTTTCAAAAGATGCTCACGTGTCATAACAGCATCTACATCTTTTACTTTTAGGATTGCTATATCAGAAGCATGATCTAGTAAATCTTTTAATCCCCTTCCGGAAAAATTTTTAGTTTTGCTAGCCAAGTCATCGAGAAAATCTTCCTCAAGAACATCTCCTTTACAGCCACCATGACTGAAGATTTTTCTAAGATAAGCTCGTAAAATTTCTTTGCGTGCCTTTTGGTCTGGAACATCAACGCATATTCGGTGACCGTAGAAACGTAGAAGAACAGTAGCATCTACGAGGCTTAGATAATTTGTTGCAGCAATATTAAAACATTTTATTTTTCCATCTCGCCTATCATCCTGCAATCTTTGCATCTCAGTAGCAAAGGTCTCTATCACTTCAAAATTTGAAATAGGACCCGATCCTCTCATCGTATCAATTTCATCTATAAACAGTACACAGGGTGCTGCAAGACGTACCTTAGCAAAAAATTCCCTCACTGCCTCCGCACTAGCCCCGACAACGCCTCGTTCCCAATTGGAAGCTATTTCAGCCACCAATGGCCAATCAAGATAATCAGCAACATAGCGTGCTAACGTTGTTTTGCCACTTCCTGGAGGACCATATACAATACTTGAAGAATCACTAAAAATTACTTCGGGTTTTGCTTTACCTGCAGCAATATCAGCCTGCAATTTGAGTTTCTCAATCAATGGATCCATGCCATAAAGATCAAGCGATGCCGTATGTTCAATTAAGGGCGACTCACTCTTTTGCGACATTTGCTCGATTACTGGAGATTCCTTCGCATAAAGCAACCCATTACCACCTAGCACCGTTTTATTCATCAATAAAGCAATAATGTGCTTAATTCTTTGATAACGGACTTCATCTCCATACAGCCTATGATCATGCGCGGCAGCACAAAGCTCCTCCACAAGAGATGACCTGCATTCTTGCACATATTCAGGACACGTATCAAGAACCAACCCAACAGCCTCGAAATTGCCGTCGATGCAGGCCCTTCTTACCGCCTTCTCCAACACCCCCGTAGAAAGCTGCCAAATAAACATGTTCCCTTCGACACAAGTCACGCATAACAACGTTGCAGCAGGATTCCATACGATTGCTTTTATAGGCTGATTACCTATCTTCAAAACGGTTAACTGATTACCCGCACTATCCCATAATTTCACGGTATGACAATTATACGCGTAATCATATCCTCCTGTAGCTAATATGCTACCTCGGGGACTCCAAGCAATATGATCGATAGTGTAGTCTCCATGATTCATTTCAGCTAACTGCTTACCGGCTGCATCCCATATTCTTAAGCGATAATCATACCCAACCGTGCACAATCGACTGTCACGTGGATTCCACGCCATAAGATTAATATAGCGTGTCGTGGCCAACTGCTTATGCTCGAGCATACTTATGAGCTTACCTGTTTCAGTCCAGAGTTTAACGGTGTAGTCACCTCCACGAGTAGCAATCTTGCTGCCATCATAATTCCATGCTACCGATTCAATATGATAGCCACCATGCTGTAACTTCGCTATTTCTTTCTCATGTACCATGTCCCAAATGCGAACACATGAGTCATTGCCAATCGTCGCTATCTTAGTAGCGTCGTGATTCCATGATGCAAAGGTAATAGCATAATCATCATGGAGCAGTTGAAATCGCTCACTGCCCGCATCATCGAGAATCCATCCTTTTGCATCCGACAAAATACAAAGTAATTTTCCCGATGGACTCCAAAAGGCTTTTCTTACCGGCGCGCCTAATTGAACAAAGCATTTAGGTTGTTCCCGCGATAGTATACTTACTATATTTTGACTCTCATCGAACAGACAAATTTTATAATCCTTTTGTGTAAACATTATATCCAATACATCGTTTCCTGAAACATTGGCTTCATACCGGTGACCATCCTGAATAAGCAGCGCCTGTCCATTTTTCAAAGCAAACAAGCCATGACCATTCAAAGAAGACTCAGCAAAATCCATCTCATCTAATATTCTAAAGCTCATCCCTATAGCATCAAATAGCATGGAACTCGTTGGCCGTCTGTAGCGAGGCAATTCGAAATTTTGAACCGATTTATAACAAGTGACCACCAATGCGTGCTTTCCCCACTGAATTTGCTTAATAGGATGAGAGAATTTTTTTTTAGTGAGAAGAGTTGCCTGTTTAGCTTTGCATTCTTCCCATACACCCTGCTGTACACCGAGTTTTTCACTCATCGCAATAAGGTGACGGGCCATGTCTACTTTGCCGTGCGCTAAGGACATATGCAACAATGCTCCAGCACCACCAGCCGCAAAAAAATGCTCCGGTGTCAAATGAGCAAGCAATTCGATTCCCCGTTTTTCATCGTTATGAAGAAGAGCCACCTCTATCTCATCCTTTTTAGCAAGAACACTCTGTCGCGAGCCACCGCATAACTCAATGGCTATAAAACAGCATATAAATGCCTGTATAATTACATGATTGCTTATCATCGATTTCCTTTCACCGAGAAGCTTTTTGCAAGAGATTTTAGTTCAATCGGAAACTGACTCTTAAAATGAGCTCAGCTTACTCCAGCTGATAAATATTTCAACGCTATAATAAATGTTGCCATTACACGTCTTCGTACACTCGCGGGAAACCAGCCAGAAAGCTATACCATCGATTCTCCAGAGCTACTGTTGACTTAGGCACCTCTCGTTTCCTTTCCCAGGCTTCATAAGCTTGAATGACAGTTTTATAACAATGATCCAATGCTTCTTCCACATGTTTTCTTTTAATAATCGCTTTCAAGCCCTCTTCCCTTATAGCCCTATCTCCAGCATCGCTTATAAGCCGCTTTAAAAAGAGCCCGGAAAAGCGAGTTGTTTTTTTCGCCAACAAGGCTAGATAAGATTCATCAGTTACATCCTGTTCACAACTTACGAGCGAAAAATAATAGTGGAGGATTGCCTGGCGACCCGCCTCATCCGGAACATCCAGCAAAATCCGCATGTTTAGTTCATTAAAGAGCTCATTTTCTCTAGCATTAAAATAATCTCCTTCCATAATAAGTACACAGGGAAACGTTGAATTCTTTATGCCACTAATCCATTTCATAATGGTAGGCAACATAGTATCTCTAGCATCTTTATCCCTATCCTCATTTTTTAGAACATCAAGTTCAAACAAATGCACAATGCACGGGGCTTCAGAACGAATTTCATCCATGATAAAAGAGCTCTGGCCTTCAAGTAATGTGCAAAACTCTTTCATTGAATAGCTCATTAATCCCCAACCACAGGCATCAGCTAGGCCGTAAGCGAGAGTGGTTTTTCCTGTTCCCGGCGGCCCATAAAGCAATAGAGAACGAAAAGCCCTCTGATCAAGATTTTCAACAATATGCAGGACTTCCTTCAATTTATTAATTGTTGTATCAACGCCTTTAAGTATGGCAAGCGGCGACAGATAAGGAATTGTCAAAAAGTGCATTCTTTGTAGAGTATCCATTTTTCGAACCCGCAACATGGCCTCCAATGCTTTTGCTACGTGCGCTCCAGTCACTTTGCCTACATCATCCTTACTCATGATCGTTCCAAGCATGTCCTTGAGGGCAAAGACAAGTTGCTTTGTGGAACATCCTTTCGTCGCTCTTGCAAAAATATCGATCAAAGGCTCTTCCATAACCAGCCAAGGATGGGGACGTAAGCAACGCTGTATAATAGTTCGCCGCGTTACTCTATGGGGAAGATCCAGACGAATTATGCTATTGTTAAAATACTTCTTAAGGTCAAAAGACAATTCTTGCGTAGAATCGGAAAACAATATGAGCAACGATGAAGATCTACTATGCGGCCCCTCTGAATCTGTTTTGAGCCAGTGTTGTAACTCAGAAAGATCCTCAGGGGAAAGTGCCGCTACCCTACCAATAACCATTATACACAATGCATCGCTTTCTTCTTGCATTTTTCTTACCTGCGCAAAAAACGTTTTGATATCTTGCTGACCACGCACGATGATTCTCGCAGCTAACTCATGTGCTAGCATATGAGAAAACAGTTTTCTTCCTGAACCCTTTGAACCAATCAAAAGCAATGGATTTATAGGATCCTTAACACCATGTATTCGACATCGCTTGATGTTTCGCACCAGTTTCAAGGTGCGATCAAGAACCTCCTGATCACACATGAGATCCTCTATGAGAACTCTATCATAGTCGAGTGAAGGAAAAGGAGGAACAATATGCTCCCTCATATAAGAACGCTCGCGAGGGTCCAATACAATCTTCTGAGTAAATTCTTGTTCTTGAAAAACAGAATCCCAATGACAGGCCATCCGCCCACCTACGTCTCGCAGTTCAATGTTAATCCCTTTTTTGAGCAGATAATGTATTGCCTTAAGGAGTTCGTTATGTGGTTCTCGTATTAGACGCTGTACTAACACATGGAGTAATGTTTGGCCGTCAACATCAACCGTATTAATGTCAACGCCATTGGCAAGAAAGGCCTCGATCAGATGCATTTTCGTTAATTCTAAAAAGGACTCATTAATCAGCTTATCATCATGAGTATCTAAAATTTTCCCAAAACCAGCATCCTCGAAAGAAACCAGTGTTTTTTCCATACCAAATAAGGTAGTTGGTACTAGCACCACTAATAGTATAACCTTATAGAGCATTGATCTTCCCTGTCATTGCCGCTTGGAATCTGCTAGCCATTTTTGATAAGCTGCTTCTACACCAGGTGCGTCTTTTGCCAGAGCTTTCAAAAGATGTTCACGGGTCATAACCGCATCTAAATCTTTTGTTTCTTCTATTGCTATATCACTCCCTTTATTCACCAAATTTTTTAATGGCCTGCCTGAAAAATTTTTAGTTTTGCTTGCCAAGTCGTCGAGAAAATCTTCACTAAGAACATCGTCTTTACACCCTTTTGCATTGTGTACCCTTTTAAGCAAGCCCCGTAAAATTTCTTTACGTACCTTTTGATCGGGCAGATCAACAGCCTCCTGACTACCATAGCGAGTGTGAATACGAGCCTCTACGAGATTTAAATAGTTTGTAGCGGCAATAGGAAAACATTTTATCTTCTCTTTCGCCATATCATCCTGTAGCTTTTGCATCTCAGTGATAAAGGTCGTTATCATCCCTACCATTGCCGGATTTGTATTTTGACCCGATGACCTCATTACATCAATTTCGTCCATAAACATTACACACGGAGCTTCAACACGTACCTTAGCGAAAAATTCCCTCACTGCTTCCGCGTTACCACCAACAACGCCTCGTTCCAAATTAGAAGCTGTTTCTGACACAAATGGCCAATCAAGATAATCGGCCACAAATTGAGCTAAACTTGTCTTACCAGTTCCAGGAGGACCATCAAGTATAAGCGCAAAAGTATTATCAAACTTTGATCTGGGTTTTTCAGGAGCTGAAACAATATCAGCTTTGAGTTTGATCTTCTCAATTAGAGAATCCATACCAAAGAGAACTGTTCTATCAAAGCCTTCCTTTAACAATTTTTCCTTATCCTCTCTATCCTTCTGAGAAAAACTTGAGTTACGCGTATCCAGCATTTTTCTGAATGCGGCGATAATTTGATCTCTTCCGATAACATTAAATCTTTTCGCCTCAACAGCTAACAACTGATTAAAGGCAAACAGTAACTGCTCTATAGTGCAGCTCTGCGTTAATGTACCAAATTTTCTATAAAAGGCCTTAGTTAACTCTGCACTTGCAACCTGAGGATATTTTTCCAAACACCGCATTAATGCTCTAATTCTCGTTGCTTCATCTGGCAGTGGAATTTTGAAATTACTATTATGCGTTGCAATTGCTAATTCGTCTTTAACATCCTGGGGAAGCTCATGGTCAGGATGAACACACATAATCATATATATACCCTTACGATTATAGGCTCCCTCCCTTTTTAACAACTTCATCAAGTTTTCTTTAATCTTCTCTAACTTCGTTTTTACTTCAACCTGTTGACTCTCAATTTTTGAGAGAAAATCAAGATTCCCCACGTAAAAGACACATGCCTTTTTTTGCTTCTCCACTAACGTATCAGCAGCATTAAAAGCCTCTATAAAAACATCAATTTTCCCTTGTCTTAGAAGATCCCTTCCAATGCCAATAAATTCAACACCTGCTTCAGTTGCTATGGCTCTTGCAATCATAAGCTTTCCTGAATCCTTTGATCCTGTTAAAAGAAGCGGATCAAAGCTCGTTGTTGCGGCATCCTCATGCTTCAGCATCTTGATGATATTTCTCACACTGTGCATGGTAATTTCACCACCCAAATCATCGTCTTTTTCAGTGCTTATTTTCGGATCCCTCAGAAACAAATCATCCAAGGCTACTTTTACATGCTGATTAAGCCTTTTACTAGATTTAGCAGTTCCTTTATCTCCTTTTTCATCATTCAGTACCTTAACTGGAAAATCAAACAGGGTAGAATCCAGTGCTTTTGCAACTCTATCTTTTGCCTCTGAATCCGACTCCTTTGTGTAATCAAACCTCGTGGGATCAATAACAGGAAAATATCTACGAACCTTCGGCTCTAAGAGGAGATCACCCTGTACCCAAAACCAAGCAAGTCTGCCCTCTTTATCCCTTACAGATTTATCAATCGGCTTTTTTGAAGTTAACAATGCGTCCAACGCCTTAATTCTCTTAGCACGCAGTTCCTCATTACCAGGATTTTCTTTCATTCTTCTTAATAATTTATGTAAAACAGTTTGCCCATGACTATCATGATCTGAACATTTGTCCTTACATTGATCAACCCCATCGACATAATGTTCACGCGCATTGACGTTAATTTGAGATTCAGGTTTTTCAGAATCATCAAGAAGTGTTTTAACCATTTCAGGTGATTCCTGGTATATGAAAAAAGTATCAATTAAACTTTGGTGCTTTGATGCGAGAAATGGTGTCGCGAGTTTTTTAGAGTCCACAGCCATCCCTTGCTTATCCATTGCT
>PRDV01000015.1 GCA_003174035.1 Candidatus Babelota bacterium | reverse complement strand
AAGACAACGCAGTTTAAGACGGTTTAGTAACCAGTTATCGAGTAATCTTACATTATTTTTAAGGCTCAACGCCGTCAATTCTCTCTGCTCAAGCGCCGTTAATACCTTATGCTGATCATCTTCCGAAATAGATGAAAAATCAGTTCCCGCTAAAAATTCGATCCATAGTTTTTCAATATCGGGATGATTCAACTTATCTACAACTAACATATCCGTAACGCTCTTTGGACATACGGCAGTTTCAATTTTTTTAAGTTCGTCCCTTGCTCCCGCAGGCCCCAGATTTTTGCCAGCTCTTATATAATCAAAAGCATTTTCCTGCTGAGGGATCCCGTATGACTGCAGCATAAGATGACTACTTGTTTGAGTCACAAAACAGTTTGCTTTCTTCCCGCTTAAATAAAAGGGTCCCTCTAACTTGGTAAATCTATCTAAAGGACTTATTTCTTGGGTTAGCACCGACTCATATCTTTTTGCAAGGCGTGGTTCTATTTTTGCAAGCAACTCTCTATGCGAAATGGCTGGATAAAGCTCAAATAAAAAGCGCATGCGCTCAATTTTCTTATAAAGCTGAGCTATAAGGCCCTTTTTAAGAGGAACCCCAATAAAAGATTTTTTGAGATCGAAAAATTCTACCTGCTTAGCAACACTAAACAAACCACGCTGCATTACATCAACCTGGTCTAATACGCCTAGCCATTCTTTGAAAAAAGTAAGTGGTTCCCTCTGCACAATTTTTTTTATAGCCTCGGGATGAACCGGCTCATTCATTATATCAAGACAATACAATAGCGATTTCACTTGAACAACGGGTACCCCGCCTGATGCAGGTTTCTCGCGCACAACGCCATCAGCAAAAGCATGATCGTTATCAACGATCGATAGGATTTTTCCCTGTTGTGGCAACCAAGGATTGGGTATAAGCTGAATATTTTCCGGCTTAAGATCATCTGGATTAACCAACATGGTAAGTACAATTAATAAAGAAAGCTGCTCGGGGTCTAAATTCTTAACAATTTTGGCATTCTGCTTAAGGGCATCTGCGAATGAATCCCCTACCATACCGCGAGAAACCAGGACTGGTCTTCCCTGATACTCAAACAAATCGGTACAAGGAGTTCCAAAAGGAACAAAAGGTCTAATCAACGCCCCTACTGCTTCTTCAAGTCCGGGCAATTCAGGAAATTCCTTAAAATAAAGCTGATGCTCTTTAAAGGCGGTTTTCTTTATTGCTCGAGCCACAGTATGATTTCCGTGCAATCCAGGTACTTTAATAAAGGCATTTTGAGCATCTAAAATTTGTACTTTAGTAGCATCCGAAAGCGTACGCTTCATGAACCGAGCCGATGTTATTGGTACTCCTTTTATCCCTTTTGATAGTGGCGGAATCATTTCTTCCAACGAAATGAGCCAATCGACCTCTTGGTTTCTTTCCATAAGTAGTTTAAAGGAATCATGACATACAGCAGGAAGATTTCTATACAATTCTAATGCAAGCTCAGGTGAGCATAACCACACGTGCTTTGAAACAAGGTAATTAAAAATGGTAAACCGCTTATACAAAATGGCGAGATCTAATATAGTTTTCTTCGTGCTATCTTTTTGATGCAATAGTTCCATTGCTAGTGAATCAATCTTTTTGATTATGAAGGAATCTGAATATCCTTTTTCAAGCGCTCTATGAATGATGGTACGTAAATTGCTATCAAGCTCTTGAAAACTAAAACCTCGTTGTATTAAACAATCCAGTACGCATTCTGAAACATTCTTGCCTATGAGATCAAGCAATAAATCTTTCTTGTGCCAACAGCTCTTGAACGATGTATCGGCCGGTGTGGATGGCAGTGATCCCTTAAATGATCGGCAAGCAAGTTCTAAAAATTGAGCCGCATCGTTCAATTGATTGAGATCAACACTCTTAATATATGCTGTAGCACAGTCTTTAATAGAATGCGTACATTGAGTTCCAAATTTTTCATCATGCTGCACCAATGATAACAATTCAATCATGGAATGTCCCGTACCAAACAAATCTGCGTCAGAAACAACAGTCTCAAGGTATAATCCGCGTTTATCAGCAGTGTAAACATCCTTAAACGCATTGAGAACATTCCCGTTATTTTTTTGAACCACCTTAGTATAAAAATGGCCCAACAGAGGATTAATAAACACAAAAAGGTCCCCATGTGTTGCACCAGGCGCACTTTTTAAATACTGCTTTATTACCTTGATTTTACCAGGAATTGATAAGATTACTTCAGGTATAAATCTCACTGGCAACTTGCAAGATTCCATAGCTTCCGCTGACATAGAGGGCCGCCGGTGGTCTTCAGCTGTACTCACTGCTTCTAATTGATGTAACCAAAGATATTCCTGCTCTGTCAGCAAAAGCAGCTCTAACCATTTTAAAAAAAGTAGCTCTTCATCCAACGCTAAAATGCGCTGGACAACCCGAGGCGATAGCGGCTTCTTCATTAAAGGCAAGCAAGCCAAAATTGTTCTAAACTGAACACTATACTTTGTGTTTTCCTTTCGTTCATTTTTACTAATTTCGGTTATTTTAGTTTTAACGATATCGACTGAAAATGAGCGATCGCTATCTATCGCTTTTATTATATAACGTCCCTCGAAAGGAGAGAGCATATAGTTCCCCCCATTGCCATCATCAGGGTTGGTAAGGAGACTCAGTATAAAGTGCTCACTAAAACTGGTTACATCAATCTCATCATAGGATCTTCGTCCAGCCTCTACTTCTTCTATAAACTTATTGATGGTTAAACCTTCAACGTGTCCACTCGCTTGAAGCACATGATCGGTACGCACAGATCTTAATGCATGCTGATGCTGCGGCCTTCTTGCAATAAAATCATCTGCTCCATTATTTAGCTGAGCAAGACCCAATGCAGCTCTCGCCTGAGTTCTTTCTGGAGCATGATGCATTTCAACATCATGTAAGGTAACCAAAGAACTTGCTGACACTCCATGATTAAAAAGTAATTTGGAAAGCCAAAATACAGCCGTTTCCAAGCCAACAGGTAGTCCATCCGATTGGGAGTTAGCTTTAAAATGAACGATACTATAGTCACCTTCCAACCGAGCAACCGCATGTGCTCCTTCTGTATTTTTTTTCTTAGAAGAACCCAAAATTGTTGTTGAAAGCAATTCGCGCGCTTTTTCCTGAGAAATACGGTATGAGCTTATACCACGCTCACTTATAGTCCGAAACCCTGAGATCCACCATGCCGGCATATTCTCTGGTTTTCCTAACAAACCTTCTCCAGAAAGAATGACTTTGGGATGCATATGAAGCGCTCTATCACATGATGGATCGCATAATTGTCTGACATACTCTGTATAATAATCTACAGCAAGCTCAAGAATGCTTTTTAGCTGATTCTGCTTAGCAGAAAATTGTAGTTTGCTTATATCAGCAAGCAATGCTTTCATAGGCGCAAGAGCTTCATGCTCTAATGAAGGCGCTGTCGCTTGCAATAATCTATCTCGTTTTATTCGATCTATAAATTCAATAAGATATTCTGGTTGGATAAGCCTTTCTTTGATACTCTCAAGAGCAGGCAAAAAAGAATTATCCTTTGGGAGTGCGGCTAATTCTTCTTCAAGCACGTGACGTATCGCCTGCGCTCTATTGGGCTCAGCATCAGTCACATCTAGTATGTGAGAAAACAGCCTCCTTTTTTCCGCGGTGATCGTTACCTCTTGCGTAAAATATCTAAACAAATGGCTCACCTGAGCAAGCGCTCCTAACGTTCTATCATTCGCTTGTTTAAAAATGGTAAGCCACAGTTCATTAGGTAATTCATTCTTCCCTTCAACAGCCTTTTCCATTGCTATCAATTGAGTAAACGATAAACAAAGTATACTCATGTACAAACAGTGCTTCATTAGCAACAGCCCTTCGTTGATAATTTTTCAAAAATAATAATCATCTTGTGGTCGATAATCATCTTGTGATTGTACTATTCCCCCGGAAAACTCTGTCTTAGGTTGCCCTACAATCGCCTCCAATTCTCTTCTGGCACCATCCGGGCCAATATTATCTCCTGCCTTTATAAAATCAATTGCCTTATGCTTAATAATAGGAAAGCCATCAGATTCTACGATAGGCCGACCACTTTTTTTCACTTTGCGTGTCACTGATTTGTCTGTTTTATAAGATTCGTCTTCTGATTGATCAAACTTTTCCCCTAATTCATAAAACCTTTTTAATGGATTCTTTTTGATTCTTAAAACAGACTTATATCTGTTGGCCAATGTAGGCGACAAGCTGGAAAGTAACATCATGTGCGTAGTTTTTGAGTCGAGTTCAAAGAGGCATGTCATTCTTTCAATCACTTTAACTATACACGAGATTTCACCCCTTTTTATGGGAATTCCTATAAAACTCTCATGGTCAACAAACAATGTACTCTGCTGTGGAAGGGAGAATAGCCCTCTTTGGGCACGATCAACTATTGCCAATTCGTCGATCCAATGTTTTAAAAGCCCTTTTACAATAGGATTGCTCATACGTCTAATAGCCGCTGGATCAATTGCTTTATCCATGAAGTCTAAGCAATAGAGGATTGATTTTTTTACACCTATTTTTACTCGGGATTCTTCGTATAAAGGGAATCCTAAAGCACGCGCTGGCATTGAACCATAAACTACGTCACGCTTTTCCCTTTCATCAACAGCTTCTACAAACGCATGATCATTATCAAGCATTGATAATACATATTTATCGACCAAAAACGGATGCGGAATTACCTGTATATTAGCCGGTTCATCAGATTCAGGATTGACCAAAAAAGAAAGCAGAATCAAAGTAGAGAGATTTTCAGAATCAAGCTTTTCTAAAAGTTGTGGATCTCGCTTAAACGCATCTTCAAAGGTCCACCCAGGCATGCCTTGAGAAACAAGTATCGGGCGACCATTATAGTTAATAAGTTCATTGTACGGCGCTCCAAAAGGAACCAATCTTCTTATAAGTGATCCAATTGCATGATCAAGTCCGGGCAATTCGGGAAATTCCTTAAAAAATAACGTATGTTCTTTAAGAACAGTTAATTTTTTTGCTCTCGCAACATTCCGCCTACTCGTCGATCCTGGAAAGCGCATTATTTTGTCATTTTCATCGAAAATTTGTTTTTTAATGTCATCAGGAAGGGATCGTTCCAATACATGTGCCCCCATAATTTTACTGCCCTGTATACCAGTTTTTGAAAGCGGGGGCAATAACTCTTCAAGTGATATAAGCCACTCAACAGTCTGATTTTTTAACATCAGTTGCTTAAACGAATCAACGCACAGTCCGGGAAGATCTCTGTAAAATTCCAAGACTACTTTCTCCTGACATCTCATGGCTCCTTTTGCAACCAATGCATTAACCACATCATATCTTTTATAACGCATCGCTTTATCTAAGGCTGTCTCCATACGTCTATCCCTTTGCGAATGGAACTCACCATCATTAAAAAGAGCTAGTATTTTTGCAATCACAGTAAATGAATATCCTCGTTCAATAGCCCAATGTAACAGAGACTTACCAGCTGAATCTACCTCTGTTCCGCCATAGCCTTTATTAAGCAAGCAGTTGAGCACCAATTCAGATGCCCCTTGAGAAATAAGCTCCAGAAGTAATCCTTGTTTTTTCCAGCTTGTGTGGCACTCATCGTCATCTTTAGTCGATGAAAAAAGAAAAGAACGAAATTGGCTAAAAAAACCGCTCTTCTTCAATGATGGGAATAATGAAGCGAATGGTATGCAAGCATATTCAAGAAATTCCATACAATTTTTCAATGCGGCTAAATCCATATTTCTCAGAAATGTAGCTGCAATTTTTCCAACCGTTTCTGTCCTTGCACTTTCAAAACGCTCATTATATTCACTAGAGGGAAAAAGCACTGCTACCAGCTTTCCCATTGTCTGAGAAACAACACTCTCAATTGATAAATCACGATGGTTTTCATGGTAAATCTCCAAGAAGGATTTTCCAGGGTGACCCTGATTTTTCTCTATGATAGTCTGATAAAAACAAGCTACCAACGGATGCATGTATTTAAATAAGTCCCAATGGGTAGCTCCGTAAGCATGCTTTAAAAATTGTTTTATCTGCTGTAATTTCCGCGGTATTTCTAAAAGAAGCGTAGGATCAAAAGTGTGTAAAAATTCGTTAGATAAGGAACCGCCGCTGGGCAAAACAGGCCTTTTTGCTTCTTTTGTGATCGGATCTAAGTTTGATACAGCTAGATAGTCGCTTGCTTGCACATTAAGAATATCTAACCACTTTAAAAAAAGCACATGCTCATCAATTGCTAAAATCCGAGCTATTACCTCAGGTGATAGCTGCCTATTCATGAGCGGTAGGCAAGCTACTATAGTTTTATATTGAAGATGATAACGACCCGATCCTGATTTTTTAATAATAACAGGCGCAAACGATTTATCATTGTCAATACCCACGATAACAAAGTGCCCATTAGATGGCGACAGTATATAATTTCCACCATTTCCATCGTAGGGATTTGTAAGCAAACTTAGTATAAAATGCTCACTAAAACTTGTAACATCGATCTCATCATAGGATCTCCGTCCCGCATCTACCTCTTCGATAAATTTCTTTATCGACAGACCTTCAACATGGGCACTCGCCTGCACGTAATGACCTGTTCTGTGCGCAACAAAATCTTGTTGATGTTGAGGTTTCCGCACCATAAAATCATCAGCACCATTATTTACTTGAGAAAGACTTAACTGAGCTCTTGCCTGCGTTCTTTCTGGAGCATGAAGCATTTCCACATCGGAAACAGTTAAAAAAGAACTTGCGGTAACCCCATGATTAAAAAGCAATTTTGCTAACCAAAAAATAGCTGCCTCGTAACCAACAAGAAGCTCTGCACCTTCCGGCACGGCTTTAAAATGAACACTTCCATAGGTACCGTGTAATAGCGCAACTGAATGGGATCCTTCATCATTTCGCTTTTTCTGTGAACCGAGCATCGTAGTCGAAAGCAGTTCAATAGCCTTCTTTTGAGAAATCCGAAACGACGGAGAAGTACTTCCAAAAGCCTTTAACCAATCAGGTAATAAAGTACGTGGATAAAAAAGGCGTTCACCTGATAAAATTGCTTTTCGCCTGATGTGCCGTGCTCTGTCGCAACTCGGGCTGCATAATTTCTCTATAAATTCTCTATAATATTTTTGCGCCTCATGTAAGAACTTTCCTATTCTGTCATTTTGCTCAGTATGCAATAACTCATCAATTTGCATAAAGAGTAATAACTCGTCAATGTCGGCAAGTAAGGAATTCATGGGAACAAGTGCTGGATGATCAGCAGCAGAAGCCTGTAACAAGCGATCTCTTTCTTCTCGGTCCAAGAGGGTTATGAGGTCCTCCGGCTGAATAAGCCTCTCAGCTATTGACGTTAATCTATTCACTAAAGGATTGTCCTGAGACATAATGCTCAGCTCCCTTTGCAAAAACTGACGCAGAGCCTGAATGGTATTTGGCTCCGCCGCAGTTACATCCACTATATGCAAAAAGAGTCTTTTTTTTTCGCCCATTAAAGTGGCTTCAGAGGCGAGACAATTAAAATGATGGCTTACTTGCGCTAATATACCTAAAGTTCTCGCGTCTGCTTGCTTCATAATGGTTAGCCAAAGCTGATTGGATAATTCGTTCCTCTTTTCAATATCCTTTTCCATTGCTATCAATTGAGCACATAAACCACTGAAAAAAAAGAATATGAAAAAATTCATTACTAAAAACCTTGCTTATTTACGGGATTATTCGCTTACGCAACCATTCATTGTGTATGCCAGTATCGCACATACACTAACAAACTACTTAATGTGCCACAGTTACTTTACTTCTATGATTTCTTAATTAAATAACCATGCATAAGCAGTAAATCCCTAAAGAATAGATCTTTAAATACTCCTTCATTTGACGGTGCAAGTGGATCAAAATACTCATTCGGTTCATCCATAATGAATGCTTGCTCAAATGCCGTTTTAAATTTCGGATGCTTGCTTAATGCATTAAGGTGAGCACGTTCAATCATATGATTATTCGGATCGTGTACCGCTTTTTTTATCAAATCGATTAAGAACTGTGGCGTGTAGGGATTAATAGCAGCAATATGCTGACGCTGTGGGATCACTCCTCCTGTTAAAAATCGCTCCATCACATGAACTGGATCATACACAACTGAATCCCCATGCCCAAGTGCCGGATAAAGAGGCGGTGTAAAGGTGCCTGGCAATCCAAGAGGCATGCGCATCCGTTCTCGCAACAAAGCCATCGCTTCAACTTTTTCCTCTACGGCAGCAGCAACATTTGTTTTATGCCATTCTAGGAAATCAGATTTATACTTAGAAATTATTTTACTCAGACGAGCTCCTAGTGGCAGTGATTCCTGCGTACTTCCAAATAATTCTTGAGATTCCAAATCTGCCAAATAGTCGCCTAGCCCATCTGCACAACGATCACTATTTTGAACGAAACTGATAGCCGCCGCTCCTTTTTTTGCACGTAATTGCTCATCAGACCATTGTTCGTCTGCCTCAGGAGTAGTCATTTTTCGGTAGCGGTACAGTAATTTCTTTCTTACCATCTTCGTTTTTTCACTATTTTGCAAAAGTTTATCCTTCATATCCTCTAGGCTTTCCTCC
Organism: Candidatus Babelota bacterium; assembly: GCA_003174035.1. Lineage (GTDB taxonomy): Bacteria > Babelota > Babeliae > Babelales > Babelaceae > PRDV01. The sequence continues at coordinate 8,040 of PRDV01000015.1, read as the reverse complement.
ATCGATTCTTCATAAGACTCGTGGGCCGCAGCAGCTGCCTTAAGCTCATCAAAGAGCGCTTCTATAGCTTCAGCTGAAATTTCATTCTCCGTAATACCAGCAGCTGGGTCGGCATAAAAATATTTTAGATAAGGATCAGCTGAGATAAAAGAATAGTTGACTTGGATCTGATCAGCTTCTCGTGCTTTGGCAACGGCTTTTACTACCTCCTGAGCGTTATGATAATCATTAGTCAGGTTGTACATTTCTTCAACATTCATCACGATGGCATTCCTCACCAGCGTGAGCGGGAGATTTAAAGTTCTTGTATGTATGGGATGTTCTGCGTCAACTTCTTCAATAAGATGATCACTTGCCTGAAGAAAGAGAAGCTGGGCTTCAGGAGAAAGATCGCCAAATTCTTCAAAAGGGATCAGAGCATCGGGTCTTTGTAAAAAATGCAATTTTATGCGAGACGGTAAGTGACCAAATTTTGCTGCACGCAAAAACAAATTTTTTGCATGCTCGAGATTTTGCTCCGTTCCCTTGCCATGGTGATATCTACAACCGAGTCTATAAAGCGCCCCTATATGTTCTCTACCGCCATGACTATCAACCGCGTCGAAACGCTCATGCGTTCTTTCGATAGCCTGTATATAAAATTGAACGGCTTCCTCATCTTTTTTTAATTCATCACACAGTTTAGCGGCGGCATAATATGCACTCACCGATTTTTCTGATTTAGCAATACGACTATATAAGGTAAGTGCTTCTTCAGGATTTCGAACTATCCCTTCGCCTCGCTCTGTCATCCAAGCAAGGTCTTTCAATGCCTGCTTATTGCCATAACCAGCGGCCTTTTTTCTGTATGCAAATGCTTTTGCTAGGTCTTTACCAATAACCCCATCACCGTAATAATACATGTCCCCTAAAAATCCCGATGCTTCAGGCTCATCCTTCTTATCAGCCCTTACCAGCCAGTCAATAGCATCAGCTGTGTTTTTTTTGAGAAAAGTCGTTCCGGCTTTAAGGTATGCACCAACTTTACACATTGCCCTTGGAAGGCCTGCTTCAGCCGCTAGCAAGAAATAACAATAAGCACATTCCTCATCGAGCTCTATACCTTCACCTCGCATAAACATTTTCCCAACAAGATAGAACGTATCAGGATTTTGATGGCATTTTGCGTCTAAACGTGCATGATTAAATTTCCCTTTTTGTATACCTGCAGCACTCGCCTTTTCATAATATTTAAGCGCCTGCTCAATGGTCTTAATGCTTGTTCCACGTTTGTGTTCACATAACCAGCCTAGGTTATTAGCAGCTTCATGAAGGCCATTTTGCAATGCTTGCTTATATAATTCAAATGCCGTCTCTTCATCTTCCCTTGATCCAAACGTCTCATAGAGATATGCCAATACAAACTTAGAGCCTGTTTTCCAGGTACTTAATTTATATCGTCCGATATCTTGAGCATTAAGGGCATTACAACTAATCTTTTCGCCGTCCGCCTCTATAACATCAATACGACCATGTAAACCAAAAGTGGATAGTTTTTTCTTTAGCAGCGAATAGTTAGGAATTTTTGCCGCGTCAAAATTAGCTACGTACCAATCGAAACTATCAATATCTAATAATGGAAGATCTGCTTGACTAAAATTGCACCCCTTAACCTTACATCCCGAAAAATCAATTTTGCGCAAATCTTTTTTTTGAAAATCCACTCCTATAGCAGCCTTTGTTCTCGCAAGTGTTTCAACTTGATCAGCCGTAAGAACCGCTTCTGAACCGAGATTTACTTTATAGCTTCCTAGAATTAGGCCAACAATGATTAGTAGACGTGCACTGATTATTTTATCCATAAGTTCTCCTTTTTTGGCATCTTCAGTTCCCACAACTATAGCGCCATTTTACGCTTTTATCAAGGTTAGTTCTTATCCCTCCCTTAATTGAAGAATGCCAAATTCTTTTAGAGAAATACATTAAGCGGAGCCTACTATTTCCCTCCAATCAGATTCCGGTATTCATCATTGAGTCTATCCCAGTTAACAACATACCACCAAGCCTGAATGTAATCTACACGCCTGTTTTGGTATTTCAAGTAATACGCATGTTCCCATACGTCGAGTCCTAAAACTGGCGTAAGCCCGTCTGACACGGGAGTATCTTGGTTAGCAGTCGATGTTATTATCAAGTTACCCGATACATTTAATGAAAGCCACGCCCAACCACTTCCAAACCGCCCTTTTGCTGCTGTATTAAAATCGTCCTTAAAGGCATCAAGACTTCCAAAGGACTTAATGATATGATCTTTCAGCACGCCGTCAGGATTGCCACCCTTCGCGCTCATGTAATCCCAAAAGAGTGAATGATTAAAATGGCCGCCACCGTTATTGCGCACAGCAGTGCGTATATCTTCCGGCAAGCTCGAGACATTCGCGAGTAGCTCTTTTAACGGAACATTCTGTAGCTCTGGGTGCTTTTCAAGGGCTGCATTAAGATTATCAATATACGTTTGATGATGTTTCGTATAATGAATTTCCATTGTTCTAGCATCAATATAAGGCTCCAATGCATCATAGGCATAGGGCAATGGGGGTAGTATGTACATTACTCATCCTTTGGGGTAAACATAGATTATCTCATCAGCATAAGCCATCTGAAGCTCTTTACGAGCAATACTCTCTTTATAAAAGGGGTTATTATTCCGCTCATCGAGCTCGCGAGTAAGCGAACCAATCTCACTTTCTAAATGCTTAATTTCATCTAATAAAAGACTATTCTGTGCTCCGGCATGCTGGAGTGCACGTATACCACCACCACTCACTAAATATAAAAATGCAACGAGTATGAGCTCGCTTCCAATAAAAATGCGTGTAGCAGCTTTCTTAAATTCTTTCATTCTTTAACAATCTCAGTTCAGAGCGTTGATCTTTTCTATCAATTTTACCAAAGGTATTCTTATCCCTGCTAGGTTTTTTAGGCAATAATGCAGAACCCCGAAGGTTCTGTCGCTTTTTTGATTTTTGAGACGAAGGATTCGAATCCCCAGTTTGAAAAGCTAAACGCCAGCCTAAACCGCTTACAATTCGTGCAAGTAGCCCCACCTCTAGTGGCTCGTCTTGAGAGAAAATTGCATTAAGCGTTTTCTGAGGGATTTTTGTCTTAGCAGATATTTTTTTAATGCCATGCGCTTTCACTATATCATGAAGAACACTCAAAAAAATAGGCTGATCTTTTTCGTTCATTGCATCGGTTAAAAGATCTGCACACAATTCAGTATCTTTTTTTAGTCTTTCAATTATCACCTCTTCCCAAGAAGCAGTGACTGGAGCCGTTACTTTCTTTTTCATAATTGTTTCCTCAGTTTAAAATCTCCCCAATATCGTTTGGCAGTTTCGATATCCTTTTGTTGCGTTTTTTTGCTTCCTGCACAAAGTATAATTATCGCACCCCGATATTTACCATAATATATTCTATAACCAGGAGAGAGCGCAACTTTTAGCTCAAATATCCCATGGGATTCAGAAAGCACTTTATAATCGCCAAACAAACCTTCTCGCAAGCGCAAAAGCCGGCCAAGAATCATTCTTCTAACTTTTGTATCTAACCCTTCTAACCATACATCGAATGGGATATTTCCTGATTCCTTTTTATAATACTTTATATTTATTTTCTCCATTAAATAGTACTCCAATTACCATAAAATCGCAACCGATCTAACCTTGAAATTTCTCAATGAAACTTTTTAATTTTATAATTTCACCAATCGGGTATCAATGATACCTTATTCGTTCTTGTATTTCAAATTTTTTTTAGCTTCTATTGAATTGTCTTTCTTATAGAGAAGCAAAACGAGTATACTCTCAATAAGGGAAATCTGTGGATAGTAACATTCGCTTGCTCATTGCGAGCTTTCTTATATATTTCTCGCTTCAAGCCACTAACTGGACTGCTATAACTCAAGAAGTCCAGCAGATAATCAATAGTGAATTCAATAATCCTATCACCAATGGCAGCTCCATGAGCAAAGCCCTGCAGGCTTATGCAAAAGAAATCGATCCCTACGCACAAGTTTTGGGACCAGCTGAATATAGAGAATTATTAGATACGGTCTCTGGTGGATTTTACGGCATAGGACTCGAACTGCAGGTGAAACAAGAATCTGACCCCTTTCTTGTTGTTAAGAATGTTTCACCAGAAAGCCCTGCCGAAAAAGCGGGCATTCTACCTGAAGACAAAATTCTAACTATCAATGCAAAAAGTGTGGCAGGACTTTCAACACATGAGAGCATAAGAAAACTACGGTCTGAAAAACGTTATGCGCCACTTAAACTCACTATCCATCGCAACAAGACCGATCTACTTGCTTTAAGTCTCCGGCGAGAGCTTATTCAAGAAAAAAAATGTACCTGCTCGTTCATCAAAGAACACCGGATCCTTCAGTGCAAAATCCCACTTTTTACCAAAAGAACTGCTCAAGAGCTTGAAACATTCTTGCGGAAAGCTACTAAAAAACCCAAGGGTCTCATCCTTGACCTGAGAGATAATCCTGGGGGGCTTCTCCAAGCCGCAGTTGATTGTGCGGCACTCTTCTTGCCAAAAAAAAGCCTGGTAGTTTCAACAAAAAATCGCGCAGGTAAAATAATTGAGCGCTATTACACCACAAAGGCCCCAATCGTACAAGACATTCCCATTGCACTTCTCGTGAATGAAAACACCGCCTCTGCTGCTGAAATTCTCGCTGGCACACTCAGAATGCATCACGGCAAAAACCTGCAAGTAATCATAGTCGGCACACGTACGCTTGGCAAAGGATCGGTACAGGAAGTGAAACCATTGAGCAACAACTGCGCCCTTAAAATCACCACGGCCTACTATTACCTTGTTGACGGCTCATCTGTTGAACAGAAAGGAGTAATCCCAGATGTTATAATTAACCGAGACTCAGCATCAATTAAAAACCAAGATCAGAGCCAACAAGACAATCTTCTTATTTGTGCCTGCACATACCTAGAAAAAATGCGCAAAACCAACTCCTCCAAATCATCTTAATGGAGGACCATTAATAGACGTTGATATAACGAAACTTCTAGATAAACTTAATGAATGAGATCACATTCCCTTAAATTTCAAGACCCTCGAGCAAAAAAGGACAATATGATGAATAAGACGGCTACTACATATGATCAGTTTGTTGCAAGTTTAGACTCCGATGAAAGAAAAAAGTTTGACGAAGGATATCACGAACATCTTTTATCTGAGCTAATCCTTGCCCTTATGGAAGAAGATGACATTACCGTAAGAAGACTAGCACAAGCCACAAAGATTTCACCAACTATTATACAAGGACTACGCTCTGCCAAAAGAAAAAACATCACTTTGCAAACACTCATCAAAATTATTGACGTCTTTGGTTACTCGCTCATCTTGGAGCGCCCAGCAAAAAGAGGACTTCTAAAAAATCGCATTGTTTTACATTCTCACTCTGTCGAGAAACCGATTTATAAGACAAAATGAATGCGTACGGCTCTATTCAACCGTCAACGACTTTGCCAAATTACGTGGCTTATCAATTGGCCTATTAAGCACTCTAGCAATATGATAATTGAATAACTGCATGAGCCCTGTCATCGCCAAAGGTCCCAAGAGAGGATTTACACGAGGGATAACAAAGGCAGTATCAGCAAGCTCTATCAGCTCTTTTTGCCCCTCAAAAGCAAAAGCAATCAGATGGCCCGATCGCGCTTTTACCTCTTGGGCATTTGAAACCAATTTTTGATAAATTACTGGATCAAGAATTGAGAAAATAAAGATAGGCATCTCTTTATCAACAAGCGCTAGGGGACCATGCTTAAGCTCTGCTGCCGGATAACAGTCAGTAAATATGTAGGAGATTTCTTTTAATTTTAACGAAGCTTCTTGAGCAAAAGGATAACTTATATGCCTTCCAAGAAAGAGCGCCTGTTTGAATTGCGCATAATAGGGAGCCAATTTTTGAACAATCTCTCTCTTATACTGATCCATAGCACTTTCAAGGATCTCAGCAGCTACTAATAATTCATTCTCAGCAGTCTTTAATGCCCGCTCATTAATAAGCCCCTTTTCAAGAGCTATCTTATGCGCCAGCCAATAGAGTGCTGTAACCTGTGCAGCGAATGCTTTAGTCGAAGCAACGGCAACCTCTGGTCCAGCGTAAACAGAAAGCGCCCCTCTTGTTTCACGAACCATAGTACTTGAGGGAACATTCACCAGAGCAATAGTATGCACGGATTGCTCACGTAAAAATCGCAAAGCTTCTAAGGTATCTGCTGTTTCGCCTGATTGGCTAATACCGATAGCGATACTATTCTTTTCCAGAAAGAAAGGAAGATAGCGCATTTCCGATGCTAGGCCAACATCAACACGCACACGGGCAATTGTTTCAAAGAAAAATTGAGCAACCCGAGCTGCATGCCATGAAGTACCGCATCCGACCAGTGTTATACGCTGCAGCTCTTTCACCTGCTGCGCAACCAAGCCCATCTTCTGATAAACCTCGTGCTCCTGCGCCCGATATTTATTCACGGTATCTTGAATGACTCGCTTCTGCTCACAAATTTCTTTAAGCATAAAATGCTCATATCCCTGCTTCATATCGGAAGTCCAAGGAATATCAACAATTTGGAAGTGGGGCTGCAAAGCAGTTCCTTTAAAATCAAATAATTCAATACTATTTTTTCTAATAAAAGCAAAGCTTTCATCAGGCAGAAAGAGCATTTTATTGGTTTTTCCTGCAAAAGCGAGCATATCAGAAGCGATAAACATCTCATCATCACCACTACCAATGCATAATGGTGATCGCTTACGAACCACGAGCATCATATCAGGATAAGGTGTCATGAGAATGGCAAATGCATATGCCCCTTCTAGCCGGTTAACCAAACCAACAACGGCATCTTTTATATTCTTGTGAGTAGTTAATAACGATTCAAATAAGTGAGCTATCGTCTCAGTATCAGTTTGTGATTGAAAAATATGACCTGCCTGCATAAGACTGAGGCGAAGCTCATGATGATTTTCGATAATGCCGTTATGCACAATAGAGATCATCTTTTTGCAATCAAACTGTGGATGTGCATTTTCAGTTGAGATAACCCCATGCGTTGACCAACGAGTGTGACCCATACCAAGAAAGCCATCTATCGGCGACTTTTCAAAATTCTTAAGTAAATTCGAAACGCCCCCTTGAGACTTAGTATAAATGACTCTATGATCTTGCGGGTGTAAGCATGCAAATCCCGCCGAATCATATCCGCGATATTCAAGACGCGTAAGCCCTTCCATCACAAATGAACGACTGAGGTTTTTGCCAACATATCCCACAACACTGCACATAACCCACCCTGTATATTAACGCTTAACAAACTGGAATTTACGTCGAGCTGCTTTTTGTCCATACTTTTTACGTTCTTTAACGCGTGAATCAACGGTTAAAAGTCCATGAGATTTCAGTAAGGGACGAAGCTCTGGATTCATTTCTAACAATGCACGGGCAAGCCCTAGCTTAACGGCATCAGCCTGGGAAGGTAATCCACCGCCAATAACATTAGCATGAGCATCGTACCTACTTGCTCCTTGAGGATATACCTCAAAAGGAAACGCTGCAGCTGCTCGTGATAATTCCGTATCAAAATACTTTACATACTCCTTATCATTAACGATAAGTGCCCCACTACCGCGTTTTAACCAAACACGCGCAATAGCTGCTTTTCGACGGCCTACGCCATGTCCAAGGGAGCCCTTACTCGCTGGTTTTACCTCACGCGGAGCTTCTCTTTTAATTTCTCTTTTGGGAGCTTCTCTTTTCACCGCCTCTTTAGGAGCTGCTTCATGAGCTTCTGTTTTAACGGCCTCTCTTTTTGGAGCCTCTTTTACTGCTGTTTTTTTTGGTGCAGTTTCTTCTTTTTTTGACATAACAAAAAACCTTCTTGTACTGTTAATTATCCTGGAGCCGATGATCGGATTTGAACCGACGACCTACTGATTACGAATCAGTTGCTCTACCACTGAGCTACATCG
>PRDV01000007.1 GCA_003174035.1 Candidatus Babelota bacterium | reverse complement strand
TAATTGCGGTTGAGCTATGAAAGCCAACATTCTTCGTGATGTTTTATAAGCTACACCACTTTCCAATATGAGCAGAGGGAATTTTTCAAGAAGCCAGATGCAAAGATCAATATGTCCATTTGCCAACGCAATCTGGAGCAGTGTTTTGTTGTCACTATCACGTGCTAAATAATCGGCCCTGTTGACCTCGATATATCGCTGAATTTGAGCGATGTTTCCTTCTTTAGCAGCTACGCAAAGATCTGAGCTCAGCGTAGCTTGATCAACCAATTTCGCTACTGGTCGTTCGGGACTAGGTCCAGATACTTGCATACGTAGATTATTTAGATAGCGTGCAATTTCAAGTTGCCCTGCCTGCAAAGCGCAATCAAGAGCAGTGTTTCCTGTGCTATCTTTTTCTCTTAGAAGAAAGGGATACGTATCGCAAAACCAAGCAACGAGCTGAATGTGGCCGCTACTCGCAGCAACATGCAATACAGTTCGACCATCATCCGTTTTGTCGCTTGCCTTTACTTCTATGCGGGATAAAAGTTTTTGGACTTGTGAAATATTACCATTAGCTATTGCTGCAAACAGCTCCTTTTGAATAATGGCAGCATCAGGTGAAATTTTTTCCATTGCCATGAAGGGCATTACAGGCAAAAGCGCAAATAGCACGCATTTTTTAATCATAGCAAAACTCTTAGTTTCATGTACGTTATTTCATTTAATGATATACAATTTTACATGAAAAACACATTTTGGTCAATTTTTAATGACTCATTGCTTATCGCACAACTACCCCATTTTAAGGATTAAAAAATCTTTCATGCAGTCTAATTGCATTCATGCTCATCTGTTGGATTTGTTATTCTGATTTTTCTATCCAATGGTTCATCGCTTTAACCTTTCACTCATTTCCTTGATTAATTTCTCAGCTGCTTCTTTTATTTCATTCAAAATCTCAGTATTACTTTTCTTTTTCACCGACTTTTTATTCATTTCTCCAGAACTTGAACTTTGTTCTTTAAGAAAATTGTAACTATCGATAAGCCATTTACCTACATGTATAAGTTGAGTACCTTGCTTGCGAATATCGAATGTCCACGATAGCCGCGTAAGAAGCTTAAGCACTATCTTTGCTTGTTCAATATCTCTTACGGTTACTGTTCTACTCATCAGTTCAATAACATTAAATGCTTGGCCGTCCAGCCATTGTACAATATCAGCACGTCCAACCTGCTGGGCACGGTCCGCCGCGATCATAGCATTCAAATCTCCTTCAATCACGAGATCTGGATAAGCCTCTGCTAGCCATCGCACAACCTGCGAATTATCCCCTTCAGCTGCTATATGAAGCACAGTAGATCCATCTTGCTGGACCATAGTTACTAGTTGTGGACAGTGACCACAGAGCCAGCGTATTACTTTGAGATGACCATGTTCAACCGCCCTGTGAAGCACGGTACAACTTTCTTTATCAACAACTTCGCACAGCTTTGGATGTTCTTGGCATAGCCATTTTACTATCGCAAGATGCCCTTCCCTAGCAGCTAAATGAAGTACGGTGCAGCCGCTGAGATCAACCATGTCAATCAACGCTGAATCCTTCTGCGACAACCAGCGGACCAGCTCAAGATGACCACTCATGACAGCAGCATGTAACACTGTCATTCCTTGATAAATCTGTTTCATGTCATCTGGATAGTTTTCTGCTAACCATTGCACTACATCAAAGTGCCCCTTGCTGGCTGCCATGTGAAGCGCACCAAATCCGCTTTTACCAATCATAGCAACTAATGCTGGATATTCCTTTATCAATAATTGAATGGCTTTAAGATCTACACTTTCAAGTAAAAGAGCTTCATGCAGCACCGTATCTTCATTTGCCCGTTCAATGTTAATAAGATGCGGGTACTGCTTTGCCAACCACCGCATTACGTTGACATGGCCATTACAAGCTGCAGTATAGAACAGAGTTGGATGCTTTTGTTGCGCGACTTTAACCAGATGCTTGTCGTGATCTGCTAGCCATTCAAGTACTTCTAAATGCCCCGACGCCGCCGCAGAATGTAGTACGGTAACATTTCTTTGAGTAACTGCATTCACGAGATCGGGATATTCATGCGCTAACCATTTAACCAAATCAAGATGACCATTAAACGCAGCGACATGAAGCACGTTGGTTCCATTTTTTTTAACGACTGTTACCAAATCGGGCAATTGCTTTGTTAGAGATTTTACTATCTCAACCTCACCTTTTTTAGCTGCCGCAAAGAGCACATTGTTTCCGTCCTTATCAACAATACGAGCAAGATCAGCATAATGGTTGGTTAACCATTGCACTACATTGAGCTGGCCCTTTTCGACCGCGTAATGTAATAGAGTGCAACCGTTTTTATCAACCATTCTTATCAGACTTGCGTCAAACATGGTTTCTCTATTAAACGCTCCGGTAAAAGATGTTAGATTGATTAATCTCATTCCCCGTTCGTGCGATTGCACAACTAACTGAGGATACTCATAAGCAAGCCACTGAAAAATTTTTTCATGCCCTCGCATAACCGCTGCATCCAGGATGGTAAAACCTAATCTATCTGCCTGTTCAATTAACTGTGGATATTTTTTTACAAGCCAACGTACCAATTCAAAATGACCCTCAATGGTTGCAAGGTGTAGTATTGTTTTACCGTCCTCAAGCGTCATTTCAATTTTTTCCGGATAGTTTTCTGCCAACCATTGTACCATCTCAAGATGTCCTCCGCTCGCCGCCATATGCAAAATTGTAGCACCGGAAGGTTCTTGCGCTCTATGATCTGCGCCCTCTGATAATAGTCTTTGAAGTGTTTCGCTATTTCCTGAACGAGCAGCCTCCAGTAAAAATTCTGTGCACTGCTGCTTTAATGCTCTATTAATGCCACTGGCTTCCAATTGATTATGCGTATAGCCAATCTCCTTCGCCTTATCTATTACAGTCTTACCTTCGGAATCCCTAGCAGTGAGTAGCTCTGGAAACATTTCACCTAGCAAGCGCACGATTCTACATTTTTTTATAATCACTGCTAGGCTAAGCGGGGTATTGCCATCTTTATTAACCATGGTAACCAAGCGAGGATATTTCGTTACAAGAGCTTTTATTAAATCACGGTCTTCTTTTTGAACTGCTTTATGAAGCACGGTAAAACCATTATCATCTCGTGCGTCTATTAGATCAGGGTATTCCTCTAATAAAAAAATTATTGTCTGCGTATCCCACGCTTTAAAGAGGGTTGCTTTTTTATCAAAATCTGAAAAATATTTTATTAGAATTTTTAGCATTCTGGGTTTTCCTACCTTAACAGCGACATCTACTGCAGTATCGCCATCATCATTAACGAGCTTGATTAGAAAAGGATAGGTTTGTGCAAGCCATTCCACTACTTGAGGTCTCTCAGAAGTAATTGCATATTGAAGTATAGTCGTATCGCTGACTACACTATATCCACTCACTTGTTGTCGAATCTCTATGAGCTCTGGGTATTTTGCTGCAAGCCATTTCAATACCGCAAAACTCCCATAAACAGCGCAATGCAAAATAGTTTGATTCCTTTCGCCTTTGATCTGCGCTAAATCGGGATATCGCTCAGCAATCCACTGAACCATCTCAAGATTACCTTTTGCAGCTGCTTCATGTAGAATCGTAAGTCCATTAAAATCTCGATAGCCATGATACATTCCTTCTAACATTTGTATCAGGTTTTTCAAATCACCGGATTCTACCACCCTAAATAAAGCATATTGGTTTCTTTTAGCATCTTCAGATTCTTCAGCTCTTTTTTTATCAAGTGTCTTTTCCATCCCATATATGTTTATTCCCAGAAGTATAATGCCTACTAGTCTATAGTTCATTCTGAGATCCTCTGTTTTAGTGTTTATATCGACCATAGCTTAAAAATTATTGCTTTTTTTTACCTGCACCTGAGCAACAAAGTCTAGAAAATCACTAACGATATCTTGATTTTTAAACCAATCTCCATGCATATGGATAACTATTTTTACCAACCTGGTCGCTGTGGAACTCTTGAATCGAAGGACTCGCTATCTTCACTCTGCTCTTGCTAATCCACCTCTTTTTGGTGACTGCTTTTTTGGATTTCTCTTCCGGTTTCCTTCTTGCGTCTTTAATTTCAGTGGGCGTCCTTACTTTTTTTGATGTTTTCTCCATTCGGTACAAGCTCAAGTCACAAAGCACTATGCTTATTATTTGATCGCATTGCATCCTCCATTGAAAATAAGCTGCCGAACCTTTAGCTATTCAAACCGTGCAATATACGTTAGGCGCATAATTAGGTATTATCTGCGCCGTTGCACATAGGGCGCCACTTAGCAGATAAAGACAACGTTCTTTCAATTTTGACATAATTCACTAGGTCCTGCCTTAAAAATAGTACAACGTGACCAAGAAAGCAACCTCTCTTTTATTTCATCGACCACATAAAAATTCTATATGAGAAACCTATATTTGTCAAATTATTACAGCATTATTGCTTATTGTGCAATTATATTTACGATTGGCGCACAAAAATATTGTACGAAATTACTGAAACTCGAGAAACTACCTGTGGAATTATAGAAGAATTAAGGCCCGGGATAAGCGGGCCTTACCGTTAGATTTTCGCTGCAGTGTACGGCAAGAGCGCCATAACCCGAGCATTTTTAATTTGAGCAGTTAACTCTCGCTGATGAAGAGTACACGTGCCTGATATACGTGATGCCAAAATCTTTCCACGCTCTGTAATAAAGCTCTTTAAAAGACCGGCATTTTTGTAATTAAGCATCGCTTCATTTTCATCATTGGCACAGAAACGACAATGTTTTGCACCAGCAAAGGAGCCACGTCGTGATCTTTTTTTAAGAACCCTGCTGCTTACTTTGAGTTTTATCTTACGTCCCATACATTACCTCACATTTCAACTTCTTGATGGATTTCCTTTTCACCGCTTTCAGCTGGCGCTGATCCTAAGAAACTCTTTGATTCCTTCAGAAAGGTATCAATGTCTTTAGTAGGAACTTCCTCGAGAGATTCCGGACGCTTATAATCAAGAGATCCCTGTGGATTTAAGCGAGCAACCATATTACGCATAATTAAATCGACATACTTAACAGAAAACATTGTTTTAAGTGCATCAAGCACCGTTGCTTTCTGAGCATCATCAATCTCAAAACGCATAAGATAATAGACGCCATAATCATAACGCCTGACTGGATAAGCAAGTTTATACTTGCCCCATCGCTCATAAGAGAGAACAGAGCCCTTTGCATCAGAAACCGCTTTATCAAATTGCTTTTCTAGCATACTTGATTCATCAGTCGTAATTTCAGGGACTGTAAGAAAAAGTACTTCATAACGACGTACCATAGTATCCTTTCTACTAAGTGGAAGTGTTTTTACACTATAGGGTCTTACCTTCTTGAAAATCGATATTCAGGAATACCCGGGACATTGCCAAGACCTTGTCCCGGCACCCTATTTAGTAGTGTTTTTACAGAGTATAGAATATTTCCGTGTTTATTCAAGTCTTTGATGACGAGCAATGACGCGGCCAATAATTCTAAAGTTATCTTTACCGCGCACAAGTGCTATAGGTGCACTCTTATGATTTACGGATTCAAGAACGATAAAATCATCGGTATAGGTTACTTGCATAATTGCTTTTACCGGTGTTTCATTGCCATATTCTACTGCAGCAATATCCCCAGAACGGGTCCACACATCAGGAGAAACAATAAGCAAATCCCCTTTATCAAAAGTAGGCGCTAATTGATTGCTCGCAAGATGCATAGCAAACATTGCAGCATCATTGGTATTTAATACCGGCACAAAGACATCCTTAAATCCGGTAGTCAATTGCATAAGCTGATTATTATAAGGAGATGGATTTGTTGGAATATCTCCGACAACGGGCACAATTTGCACCTTCAATTGTACGTCAGATTTTTCTGGCATACTCACATTATTGTCAATATCATCAGTACGCTTACGACGTTGTGCGAAAAGATCAAGGGGGCTTACTTCAAATGCATTCGCTAATTTGCGCAATGAGTCCTCATTCCAACGACGAGTACCATTCTTAATGTGCGTCAAATAGCTTTCAGACATACCTGTCTTTTCTGCTAAAATCTTAGTTGTCCATCCCTTTTCTCTGAGCAACTCTTTTACACGGAGTGCTGTTGAAGACATAATAACTCCTTCTGCTGTTATAGTTATGTACTAGTATAGTTTAACACTGCTTTCTCCAGTGTACCCAAGAAACCATTCTTGTCAAATGGAAACTTAAACTCTTGCTAAAATTATGATTAGTTCTTAAAAACTGCTCATCATTTCAAAATTTTATCTTGCTATAGCATCATAGCAAACACACACGCTCCTCATTTTTTTCAATACATGCTTACAATCCCATACAATAGCCTAAGTAAAAAAGGCTTACTGCCCTGTTCACTTCTCGCTTCTTTATGGTTAGTATTAATTCTACCAGTAAAAATTGAACTTGACAATGAGAAAGATGCAAATGATTTTCTTAGTTCGTTTTCTGCGCTTTAAAAAGGCACTTTTCGCTTAAAAGTACCTTTGCCCCTGTACGTAAGAGGGGTATTGGTCTATACTGATCTGTGTAAGGAAAATGCTACCCTTAGAGAAAGATACCGTGGAACTTAAACCGTTTGCAGAAATAGTAGAAAGCTCATTGCACAGTTGGCAAGCTCAATGTTGGGAGTGGGATACCATGCCTTCCTATGGCTCTCTTTTGACGGTAACTATAGGCTCGAGAACCATCTTTGGGATTGTACATGAGATCACCACTGCTCCCACGGATACACATCGAGCGGTATTTACCTATAAAAAAAGCGAAGATGAACTCAGGCGGGATCACCCTCATATTTTTGAATTCATTCATACGACCTTTCGCTGTCTTACCCTGGGATACCTTGAAAATGAGCGGATGCTCTATCAGCTTGCTCCCGAGCCCCCTAAAATTCATGCCTTTGTTACCAAAGCAACAACTCATGAACTTAAGCTTTTATTTTCTCAGGAGCAGTATTTACCCATGCTTTTTGCTCACGCTCAGCACATCTTCTCGTTAGATGACTTACTTCTGTCATTGCTCAAGCAGATGAGCGAAGCTCAGCTTTTAACCGATGAACGGCTCAAAAACTTTACCGCTACGTTTTCACTGCTCACGGCAAATGATTATCGTCGCCTTAAATTGTTTCTGCAACGAGCTCAGGGGATGTTGTGAAAAGAAGAAATGTGGAAAAACTAGCGGTGGCATTTGATTGGTATTTATTGAGATGCTAGATCAGAATAGCTAATTAATGGAAGGAGAAGTAGTGTTTGGTTTTCTAAAAAAAGCATTACAGACTATTTACACACAATTCACCAGCAAAATTCGGGTGCTCTTTGGCAAAGAGGTCGTTGATGAAGCTAGTCTTGCAGAGCTTGAAAAGATTCTCATCGGAGCCGATACCGGTATTCATACTACAAGAAGAATAATCGCTCAGCTCAAAGAAGATGTTGAAAGTGGCAAAATTAAAAAAGGAACAGATCTCGAGCAAGCACTCGCTCAACAATTGAGGAATTTATTAGCCATAGAACGATTTAATCCGGAGGCCGATGTATATTTACTAGTGGGCATCAATGGCAGTGGTAAAACAACATTCGCCGGCAAACTCGCATCATGGCTGCAAAAGCAAGGCAAACGAGTCTTACTCGTCGCCGCTGATACTTTTCGAGCTGCAGCACAGGAGCAGCTAGGTGAATGGGGAAAGAGATTGGGGATTACCGTAGTGCTCGGCAAAGAAAACCAGGATCCAGCCTCAGTAATATTTCTAGGTTGCGAACAATTCAAGGGGGGTGAGTATAATGCTCTTATTATTGATACCGCAGGTCGCTTACAAACCAAAGTGAATCTCATGAAAGAACTTGAAAAGATGAGAAAGATTATTGGTAAGCAGCTCGGAGAAAAGAAAATTGTAACGTTATTAACAATAGACGCAATGCTTGGGCAAAATTCATTCGATCAAGCTAAAATATTTCATGAAAGCACGCACGTCGATGGTATCGTACTTACCAAAATGGATGGCACCGGCAAAGGCGGTATCGTGTTTTCTATAACCCAAGAATTAAAAATTCCTATCGCCTTTATCTCCTTCGGCGAGAAACCAGGTCAGCTCGAGCTCTTCAATCCTGATGACTATGTAAGGGAATTGCTTGGATAATAACATGTATCTATTACTCGGAGGTCTTAAAAATGAGCAAGAAAAAAATAGCAAAACCGCTCGGCACAAGCTGGAGCGATATTGAAGAAATTGAACAAGACTTAAGCCATATTAAAGGCAAAGCAGTCGATCCAAGAGACTTTTTTAAAAATTGTTCTAAAGTAGGCGCAGCCTTATTAGAGTGTCTTTTGGAAAATGATACCGAAGCCTTTCTCGAAATTCTAGACGAATATTTACGTGTTAACAGAAGCGGTGTTGCCAAAAATGCACAGCTCGCCAGATCAACAGTGCAGGATGTGTTTTCAAAAAAAGGTAATCCAACGTTAAAGACATTAGCGAAAATAGTACATCACGAGGCCGGTTTCCAAGATAGTCTCAGTAGGCAAAAGAACTAAGCCATTATTTTGCCTATCGACTCATCAGCTGGTGAATATATCCTCATTTTTTTCCTTCTATCGCTTTTCTTTCTAAAAACGCTCGTATTTCCGCGTCCAAAGTAGCGTACATAATGCTGTAAGAACTTTGCTCTTTGTACTCGGCCCTTCGAATGAGCATGAGCAATTGCTTTAAAGAACACCGACTACTGAATAATTTGAATGGAACTAATCCGACTGCTATCTCCCATTTTTGTGGATTAAACCTATTGTCATCGGCTACTATAAAACTATCGCCACTATCGCTCAAAAAATGAGCTGATGAAGAATCAGACCATATAGGTTTAGAAGTTGGCACAATACCCACCTTTACCAATTCATTTATGGAGGGTATATACTTATAAAAGTGTACATCATTATTATTGCCATAGCGCAAAATAACCGTACTATTATCCTTGGAAACACTAAATACTTTAGGAAAACTGTCTAATTTTAATTCTATTTCACATAACGCACCGGTTTTACGAATAATGCGCATCAATCTATGATGATGCATTAACCAAATCACTTGACTATCTTCACTCACCCTTACAAGCGAACAATTTGAATGCTTAGGGTCTTCAAGACATAAAAGCTCACGAATGTCTTGTGGATTTGTGATATCAAACAGCCAAAATTTAAGCGTCTTACTAATCATATGCTTTAATTTAATGCATAAAAAATTAACGCCATCCGTCCCAAAGTCGAATGATTCAAGATGACTTTTAGATTCTACTGTTTTAGGCAGCTGTCTACAAATAACATCACATTGATCTGCTACATTGTGAAATTCTTTTGTAAATACGATAGGTAAAATCTCGTCTATAGCTATACGTCGCTTTGAGAAAGCAGCTCGCCACATTTTATTGTGTTCTTCACGCAAAGACAATTCTGTTTCTTTTTCAGCTGCGTAAGGATTCTTGTCTAGCAATGATGCTTTTTCTACATCATAAGCAGCAGCATTAATAATTAATGCCGCACTATTTGCTGAAAATCCAGCTTCCGACAAAGAATTTACTGGTATCTTACATCTTCCATTTGTTGCTAAATTAATGAGAAGACAATCTGGTCTATCAGTTGTTTGGCTTTTTATCAGTAAATACTTCCCATCTGGTGAAAACTCAGCTCGAGAATTTTCAAAGTAATCAAACAAAATAATTTTTTCATCAATAATCTTATATACATGGCAGCTGTGCATGACACTTACGTTACCTAGAAGCGGTTCTTCAACTGTATAAAGAAAATTTCTATCTTTATTAAAAAATATAGCAAAATTCACCAAGTCCCATTCTTTTTTTTGCTCTATGTGCTGCGTAATCTTTATAAAACGATCCATCTGCTTATGCTTCATCAATACTAGTTCATTAACGAGAACTAGTAAATCATGCGGCAAAATCTGGTCGAGTTCTTCAATAATCTCGTCTTGCATCGTTAACCTTTCCTCAGCAATTTTTTTAGCTAGCTTAAGCAAAAGATCATTAAAAAGGTACGGGCACTCGAGATAGTTAGCTAATGCTAATAGTTTCGCTAGAGTAATCTCTGACAATAAATGTAGAACTAATGAAACTTTGCTAGCGTTACTTGTACTTTTTAATTCAACAAGCTCAAAAAGTTTTTGCACCAATTCTGCATCGTACGGCAAAGGTATTTGCTTCTGATCTTTTAAATCTTCGATCATATTCTGCAAAGTTTTAAAATAAGGAATAAATACTACTGACAATGGTACCATCCCGTTATTGTTAGTTATTATAGTTACAGATTCACCTTTTGTAGTAACGTCACTCTTCTTAACGGATTCCATCGCCTGACTCATGCCAATTATTATACAACAAAGGCCTATTAAACATCGTAATAGCATATTAATTCCTTTCTTGGATATTCTCACATAGAAATAATTCTATCATTTTCTTGAACGATTAGCAAAAATGAAACAGCCTTGAGCGCGCGATTAAGCCTTATTTCTTAGTAGATAAGCGTCGAAAAATCTCTCTACATCTTTCGCTCTTGGCTAAGTCTAGTGGAGTCAAACCACTCTCATTTGTCATTGTCAGCAAATCTGCAAACTTAGATGCTAACAATTGCACTACATCAAGCCTGTTCTTATAAGCGGCTATATGGAGTGCCGTATTCCCTTCCTTGTCACCTATTTTAATAAGATTTGGATAGGTATCTATCAGCGACTCAACAATTTCAAGATGCCCTCGCTGGGCTGCTAAATGTAGTATCGTTTTACCGTCAGAAGTAATCATTCTAAGAAGATCTTGATGGGTTGCTATAAACCATTGCACTACAGCAACTTGCTTTGAATAGATGGCATCATGCAGTACGGAAAAACCATTGTTTGAAGTAAGACTGAGCAATTTTGGATATTCCTTAGATAACCACCTGGCTACCGGAAGATGACCGCTTCGAGCCGCACTATGAAGCACGGTCCCGCAGGGACCTACCTCATAGATAAGATCCGGATAAGTACGTGCAATCCATTGAGCCATTTCAAGATTCCCATTACCGCATGCTATATGAAGAATAGTCTCCTCCCGCCCAGCTCTAAGCCCATAAGGGATTCCTTGTGCTATCACCATTTCAACGCGCGCTCTATCTGAGGAGCGCACTGCATCAAACAGATCGGCACCTTGAACTTGGGGTGTTACTTCTATAATGTGCGTTGTTAACCATTCTTTAACTTCCGTACGTGCTATATCTGCTGCAGTCCTACCATTGTAGTTCTTCTTATTTATCAAATTCGGATATTCCTTTGCCAACCACTGTATCACTGCTAGCTGATCTAATTCAGCTGCAAAATGAACTATCGTACTTCCATTTTTCGTTTGCTTGCAGATGCTGTCTGGATAGCTCTTTGCCAACCATTGTACAACTGCTAGCTGTTTTTCGCTTGTCCGGAGATTACCTAATACTTGATCAAAAACTCCCGGTATTTCTTCATATTTATCCGCTAACCAGAGCACTGTTTTTAGATGCCCATTCTTAGCTGCTACATGAAGCGCTGTATCTCCCTTTTGATCAAGTATTTTCAAGAGATCGGGATAAGTTTTTGTTAGCCATTGCACTGGCACAGTAGACGCGTGGGATGCTGCAACATGCAAAATACTTGCCCCTGTTTCGTCACACATGCCGTAATCAATACCTTTTGCCAATACTGCTTCAAGGAGCGGCTTCTCGCCGGAACGAGCAGCATCAAACAACCCCTTTCTTTTTTGCTGAATAACTTCCTTAAGTTCAGACTTTACGCTTTGAAGCGATGCCCCCAGTAATAGCACAATTTCTCTAGGTCCTTCTTGAACCGCGGTATCTAATGCGGTCATATTATTGTGATCTTTTGCAACCGCAAGATCAGGATCTTTAGCTACAAGTAATTTTGCTATCAGAAGATTCTTACACTTAACAGCTAGATGAAGCACAGTGCTTCCATCCTCGGTAGTCATTTTCATTAAATCCGGACAGTGTTCTATAAGAAATTCTATCATTCTTATACGGCCTGAGCGGATCGCTTGATGCAATATGGTACTACCGTCTTTCTTAACCATTTTCACGAATTGCGGAAACTCTTCTAAAAGCCATTGTAATATTGGAAGATCATTATTCTCAGGAGCTGCATCCAGTACACTGCTCAATTCTTCTGTTTCTTTCTCAAGAACTTCTTGAGGTAAAGGTATGGCTCGCTCGATTGGCGCTTCCAATAATGCAGCAATATTTTCACGTCCTATATCAGCTGCGGTCATACCATTACTATTTTTTTTATCTATTAATCTAGGATAGTGCTGCACCAGCCATTGTACTATTTGAGCATGACCTAGCTGGGCTGCACTATGCAGAATAGTATTACCGCCTTCATTGGCTATTTCTATAAGATTAGGATATCGTTCTGCTAACCATTGGATAGAACCAAACTTTCCTGCAAGAGCCGCCTCATGAAATACGGTATTGCCATCAAATTTTATTTTT
>PRDV01000044.1 GCA_003174035.1 Candidatus Babelota bacterium | reverse complement strand
GCGCTCTTGCCTAATGGCATATTGCCATAGATCATCAAGTTTTCTCTTGTGAAAAATTTGCAACGCAGTGCGTAGATCGAATTCACCATAGACTAACAAAATTGAACCAATCCAAGAGATCAATACAAGAATCCAAATAGCCACAAAGGAATTCGCTTGCCAGAGCCATGTTCTATATCATCAAGAGCGAGATAACCGGCATTCTTTTTAATTTGCTTGGCATCCTTATTTTTCCCGCCAACCTCGATGGTCCACATGCCATCAATCATGAAATCAGCGTCTTTTGCAAGATCAACATCATAGCCTGGTCTGCAAGCACTCAAAAAGAATGTTTCCCTCAGATTACCTATATTCGGCTGAAGTACGGTAAAGGTATACAGTTGATTAGGATTGGCCAAAAAGATTTTTTCAGGATCTTCAATTTTCTTTAACTTTTGACTGCTCGAGCCTACAGAATTCATAATTGAAGCATCTTCCAGATATTTAAAATACGTTTTAATGGTACGATCATCTCCAATCTCAGTGGTTTTTTTAATAACCTGCCAGTTCGGGGTAAATGGCACCGCATGCGCCAGATACCCAACAAGCTGCTTGATTTTTCTTATACTACTACCAGTTAAATGAGGATAAATAGCCACCAAATCAGCTTCTAAAGTAGTATGCAAATTCTGCTCAACCGTCATTCTAAATTCTTCTAAAGATTCAAATTCTTTAAAATAAGGATAATAACCATACTCAAGGTATTCCTTAAATATTTTGAGTATCTTAAGCTTTTGCTCATCAAGCTGCTCAATAACAGAAAATGCCAAGGCCGTATGATTCTCCAAAATCTCAATAAAGGTATGGGCTGAAAATGAAATCCCATATTTCAATGCTATAAATTCTCTCAATGAAAGCCCATACATGCGATACACAACGGCACGACGTGCAAGATCGTGGCTCCCTTTGCGAATCTCCAAAGCAGAACTGCCAGATGCCAGTATTCTCAAGTTAGGAAAGGTATCGAAAATACTCTTAAGCTCTTGAGCCCAGTTTGGGTACTTATGAATCTCATCAAATGCTATACATTGCCCACCAAGTTGATAAAATTCCTGAGACACTTCATAGAGAGAAGTATTTGTCATGAGAAAGTGATCAGCCTGAATGTAAAGGATTTTATCACTGAGCATATCTCCCTCAGCAACATCAACAAGATATTGGATCAGCGTAGTAGTTTTTCCGATACCTCGCTCTCCCAATATCATAGCAAAACGATGCTTTAGCGGGGTAACCTGAATAAAATAACGAAGGTATTGTTCAAATTTTATTTTAATGAAACTACGACTCAGTTCTCGCAATTCGGCAAACATTGGTCACCTCATATGGAATGCATTCCATATATAACATATAAAATCATGGAATGCAATACATAACAAAGAATGCTTTGCGAAATACTGGTAACAAAAGCTATCTAAAAATAGCCAAAACCCATTGATAATTTTTGCAATCTATGGTACTCTAATGAGCAGTAGTATTAACCGTTAACGTATACAATTTCGGAGGTATTTATGAATAACGTTATTAAACTGCCTTTCGCTCTGTGTGCTTTACTGAGCGCAAGTACTATCGTACAGCATGCACAAGCACGCATGCACCATATCTGGTTTGATGATGCATCCTTCTTTGATACATCATGGATGGATGAAGTGATGGATTTCCATCGCAAATCAATCGAATCAATGAGACAGCATCTCGCTGATTTAGGCCCTTCTAAGGAAGATCGTGAAACTATCAAAGCAGCACGTGAAGGCCTTGGAAAGATTAAGAGTGACATTAAAGAAGACGATCAAAAAGTAACGGTCACCTTTACCGGCTTTGATAAACTTGATAAGAATGATATCAAGGTAGTCAAAAAGGAAAACGGCTGGGCCGGAACTATTACCTTAAAAGATGGTAAGATTGAGTTCTTTATTGCTCCTTATGGTATCAATATCGCACGTCGTATTGAGATCAAGAAAGTAGAAAAAGCTAAAGAGCCAGCAAAAGATGCTAAAGAGCAAAAAGAAAGCGGTGAACGTATTTTCTACTCAAGCTCATTAGCTTCTGAAGGCGAATACTTTAAGAATCTTGTTGATATCAGTACGCTCAAAGCGGAACCGGTAAAGAATAACAGCTTTACCATTACTATTGATAAGCAAAAAGAAGAAGTATTGCAAATTCCATAAGCAGAATTGAGATATACGAAAGGCCTGGGGGAGATCCCGGGCCTTTCTGCTGAAATACAAAGTTAGAAAGATTACGCATGAAACCAAGAACCTCAATCACGCTCAGCAGGGAAGCATTTGCCCATAATAGCCAGCAGATTAAAAAAGCAGCGGGAAATTCGGCCGTTGCTATCGTTCTTAAAAGTAATGCTTATGGCCATGGCCTTTCCCAAATAGCTCAATTGGCCCAAGAGGACCCTCATATAGCGTGGATTTGCACAGCAGGAATTGCCGAAGCACTCGATGCTCGGGCGCAGGGGGTTACCAAACCCATACTTGTTCTTTCCTATCTTGATGGCAGCTTAGACCAAGCCATACAGCAAGATATCCACATGGGCGTTTATAATCTTGAAGATATAGTAGCACTCAATGCAGCCGCTCAACGGGTAGGCAAAAAAGCCTATATCCATATTAAAATAGATACTGGCATGTCTCGCTTGGGAGTCGCTCCTGAACAAACGCTCTCCTTTATTCGCGCAGCAGAGCAATTAGCCCATATTGAAATTTTTGGACTCTTTACTCATTTATGCGATACACCCAACCCCGACCAAAGCTTCAGCTATCAACAGCTAGCAAAATTTGACGAGCTTATAGAACTTCTTGAAGCAGCAGGAAAACCTATTCCTTGTACTCACGCACTTTCTTCGAGCGCTCTTTGTATTAAACCGAAACGAACCTATACCTTCGTTCGCGCTGGAGCTGCTTTTTATGGCCTGCGAAAATCGGCAGCACACCAAGAGCTCGTAAAAGCAGTTCATCCTGATTTTAATATAAAATCTGTGCTCGAGTGGAAAACATCTATTATTCAGCTTAAAAAGATTCCAGCCGGAGCAACCGTTGGCTACGATAAAACCTGGCGAGCAGAACGGCCCACCCTCCTTGCTATTGCTCCCATAGGCTATTATGATGGCTATACCAGAAGACTATCAAACAAAGGCATTGCTATCATCAATAATCATTATGCCCCTATAGTTGGCATTGTCAGTATGAATATGACAGCATTCGATGTTACAGATATACCAAATGTCACCTTATCACATGATATCTTTCTTATGGGAGAAGCGCCCGGAATTACCGCAGATGAATGTGCTCGCAATGGACACCTTATTACCAATGAATTGATAACGTCTCTTCATCCTTCCATTGAAAGAACTATCGTTTCAACGCATGAACCTCTAAAGAGTAAGGTTGCACCGCACGAACTAAGAACAGCAATAAAACCCTCTACACCGTCATTCTAAAACATGGTATACTCACTGGAGATTTTTTAAACAGCAAGGGTTTTTATGTATATCGTCGAAGGCAATATCGGCGCAGGCAAGTCAACCTTCCTCCGCTTAATACAGGCACATCTTCCGCATATCGACGTTATCTTTGAACCGCTTCATAACTGGCAAAGCCAGGTATATGGCCAATCAATCTTGAGTAATTTCTATAAAGATCCAAAGCGTTGGGCATATTCAATGGAAACACTTGCTATGGCATGCCGAGTACAGGAGCATTTAAAAGAACAAGAAAACCCCTATTCCCTTCGGCTCATGGAGCGCTCAATCTATTCAGGCCACTACGCATTCGCTACTAACGGGTATAAAAATGGCTTCATGACAGACCTTGAGTGGCAGATTTATCTTGAATGGTTTAACTTTCTCGTAACAGGTCATTGCAAACCACCTCGTGGATTTATCTTTTTAGATGTAGATCCAGAGATTGCTTATGAACGCATTAAAAAAAGAAATAGGGCCGCTGAAACAAACATCAGTATCGAATACATTCGACAAATTGATGCCTGTCATAAAGCCTTCTTGCTTGAAAAGAAAGGACTTCTTGCTGAATTGCGAGAAGTTCCGGTATTACTTCTTGATTGTAATAAAGAGTTTGAAGCTGACGAGTCCCAGTTCATTGCCCATGCACAGTCTGTTGCAGACTTTATGCATGCTGGCGAACTTTCAGGACAAATCAGCTTCACTACGTTCCATCTTGCAGATTTTTAGTGTTTTTCCACTTTAACCTTATGACTTTCTGGCGATGCAAGAAGAGGAAGTGTTATTGTTAAAACGCCTTCATGCACTTCAGCACGGGTCTTTGTACGATCGACTGCTGCAGGAAGATGAATATAGCGCTCAAAACTACCTCTCTTTATCTCTTTTGTATAGTAATCTCGCTGCTCTGTTTCATGCTCTTCTTCTCGAGAACCTGAAACTTTTAGATGATCACCTTCTACGACAATATCTACTTTATCAGGATTAATACCCGCGACATGCATCTCAACGATGATATTATTATTTTCCTCGTATACATCAGCAGAAAGATCCTTGCCTGCTATTGTTTGCCAAAGATTGGTTTCTTCTAAGAATTTTTCTATATCGCCGAACGGCTTCCAACGAACTAGTGCCATGGCACACCTCCTTTAATATGATTAGTACATCTATAGTATTAAGCATACCTTATTGGACCTCCCAGATGCAATAATTTTCTAAAATTTCGCCATCCTCTAAAACTTTTCAAAACGTTATTATCACAGTTCTTTCTAATGCTTGGAATTACAAGAGCAACGTGGTATACTATCCGTGCGCTCTAGAAAGTAATGAACTATAACCATTAACAATGGGGGGTAAATATGCAAAACTTTTACTTTGGTAGAATGTTGCTTCTGTTATTCCACTCTATGCTCGCAGCCGAGGCACTAGCAGCGGGTGGTCTTGTGCCTTCCGCCTTCGAGTCCGCGTCTGCTGCACAACCATCAAACGTTGAGACGCCAAGCCCCATAAAAAAAACTATTTACAGAGCTATGTCACAACGCCGAGAAGGACACGAAGAAGATCTCAAGCTTCTCAAAGAGGTATGCGCCGCAGAGAAAGCCAAAACTATTCCTGACATTTTTGCTTTCGAGGATAATGCACTTGTAGCAGTTTTTAAACGATTTCTTAAAAATAGCGCAATCCTTCCTGCAAATAGGCCAA
This sequence comes from Candidatus Babelota bacterium, assembly GCA_003174035.1. Lineage (GTDB taxonomy): Bacteria > Babelota > Babeliae > Babelales > Babelaceae > PRDV01. The sequence goes on along the minus strand of PRDV01000044.1, from coordinate 4,971 downwards.
TCGCTATTGAGGGAAATCTCCGTGAAAAAGTGGCAGTTTTTGCACAAGAAATAAGTAATAAATTTTCCGAAGAAGAGATCAGTATTGAACTAGCAGATGCAAAAGATCTCAAAGAAAAACTTGTGGGATATAAAAACGATCAAGAAGTATCCGCATTGCTCAAACATCTAGAAGCAATCGAAAGTGCTGCCGCAAAAAAAATTGAGGATGAAGAACGCGCAGAGAAAAGCCTCAAAGCCGAAGCAAAAGCGCGTGAAAAAGAAGAGGATCGCAAGCGTGCTCAAGAGGAAGAACGCCAACGGATAGCTATTATTGCAGCTGCTCTACAAGCTAAACAAGAAGAGGAGAAGCGTTTGGAGCTCGAAAAAGAACGCGAAGCAAAGAACGCGGCAGACAAGTTGGCGCAGGAAGAAAGAGCCCGAAAGGAGCAAAAACAAGCCGACGAGGAAGCTCGAAAAGGAGCAGAAACAAAGAAAGAAGATGAAGCCCGCCGAACAAAATTTATCAGAGAAAATTCTCAGCTTGATAGTCTTCGTTCTTCCCGATTTTCTACGGACGCGCCAGAAAGACGTAAGAGTATGGGAGCTCTTCCTACAAAGCAACTCAGCACAACGTTAGAATACCAGCAACCAAAAGAATTGTCAGCAAAGCAATCAAAAGTCCCGGAAAATATAGAACCTTTGGCAAGGAAAGAAAGCACTCTAGCTTCAGTCCAAAAAAAAGAGAAAGAAGGCAAGAAGATTGCCGCTTCACGAAGCTCAATAACTAAAGAAAAAGAACCAAGAAACCCAATCCATAAAGCAAAAGAAGGCGCTGAACCCCTTTTCCTTCCCGCTTTAACGGCTTCAAATATTACGGCACCGTCTTCACCTCAGATCATTAGGGATGATGGATTGGTTCAATTAGATAGTCAATCGATTGTTCACAGTCAGTCGACGACGCTGCAAAAACTTGTTATAAAGAGACAACTCCCCAATCCCCCAGCGGGAGGGCAATTAAGAAAGGTCAGCGCATCGCCTACGCCTCCTGCGCCAAGACCCGTGACGGTAACTGCACATAACACGCAAAGAAGTACCCATTTTAATACACAGTCCACTACTTTTACCCCCGATAAGAAAGATAAGAAAACAAAAAGTTATTACGCTAAGCGGTTGGCTGGCTATTCACTATTAACCGCGGCTGCTTACCTATTGGGAAAAGAAATCGTACAATATTACACAGAATATAAGAACCGGACAGGCATTCTTGCCTAACTACATTCTCTCGTAACCATAGTGCACCAAATAACATAGGATATAGAACTATGCATAACGTAAAAATCATTGTTTTGACATGTACCATCTTAATGCCAAATATGCGCCTCTGCTCGATGAGGACTGCCTATCTTGGCCAAAGCCCTTCACGAAAAGGCTTACCGTCATCAAACGCCGCAACCTCACCTGCAGCTCAAAGAAAAATTCGAGAGACTCGTCAGACACTTTTAGACACCCAAAACATAGCAGACATAGAATCACTCTGGCATGATATAAACAATGCAGCACTATTTAGCGAAGTATTTTTGAAGTTCTTGAGCAGTGACCAAGCAGATTCTCAGCTGCGTAGCGAAAAAATTGAAAAATGCTGCGCATTAATCAGCACAAAAAAAGATATGTTGCAGGGACCTACGGCCAACAGGCTTCTTTCTCAACTAGACCAATGCAAAGGCACGCAGAGCGAAAGCCTCAAGTGCCTCCTGAGAGAAAAACAGGGAGAATTTGCGAGTCTTGCTTTACTTAGCCCTACAAGAAGGAATTCATCCCAATTTGCCCCACACAAGCAACCTTCTCTAAAAGCAGATGTTAGCGCACCTGCAGAAAACGAATCAAAAAGACCAGAACTCATATCTGCACCGATCATCGTAAGCGACCAGCAGCCTCCCACTTCTGGACAAAGCCCTGATGGGGATTCTCTGCTCACGATAAAACTAGCAAATCAAGCAGCCATACAGCCGACTAAACCCCAAAACAATAGATTTAACAGAGTGCTTGGGGTTACCATTTTTGCTATCACAGGCTTATTCCTCGGCAAAACACTATACACGAAATATAAAGGGTCCCCGAAAAGATCATAAGGGGTTTCCTCTATAAGAAATCTTTTAAAAAAACATTGAATTCTTGCTTCTTCAATAATTATGTATTATCGTAAGGCAAGTAACGTAAAGTTTCGTTTAAAAAGGGAGTGAATATGATTTATTTTTGTCTTTCTCTACTCATAATGATGGATGTCTGTGTAATCAAAGGCATGGAAAAAACTGATACAGTCGACAAAGCACAGCAACTAGATACCCCTAAAATAGAGACTGTTAACACAGGTCCTGGGATCCTTTCTACGATACTAAGCCTTGCAAAAGAAGATAACCCTTCAATGAACCTCCTGCAAACTATTTTTTCAAAATTTCCTGATCGCGAAAAAAAACAGTTCATTTTGAGGCAGCTAAATGACTCGAAGGAGCTTCAGCAGCGACTCGATGGTATACAATGTTCACAAAGTATCACTGAATATCTTGAAGAGTGTTCTAAGCAAACTAAAGCATTCTATAGAGAAAAAGAGTTAAAGGATCCTGAACTCCTTCTTATGCAAGAAGAGCTTTCCGGCTTCCGTGAAAGAGTGCAAGACGCGGACGTCTCTCTAAAACATACCCGGAAGGAACAAGAAACTGCTGAATCCAAATTCTCGGAAGAAGAAAAGCTTCTTGCTCAAGAAAGAGAGCAGGCGGAAAGGCTACTGGCACAAATACAGCAAAAGCAAAAAGAGTTCGATGAAACCAGAAAACGCTCTTTACAAGGGTTCGAAGCTAAGATAGCAGACGATAGCCTGAGAAAGCAGCGTCTTATCCTAGAAAAAATAAATGCTGCATATACTTTGGCGGTGGGTTGTTTTGAAAAGAAAGATTATGAGCACGCACGCCAAAACTTTGAATATGTTGCAGGTCAAGATGTAGATAAACAACTAAAGGCAAATGCTGAATATCATTTGGGGCTTATTTATAAGTATGGGCTTGGTGTTACCAAAGACTTAAAAGAGGCAGTTAATCTTTTAAATTCAGCGGCCGACAAACTTAATTCCGATGCTTTATATATTCTTGGCTCATCACTTTACTTAGAAGAAGGAAAGCCACACGAAGCATTCAGAATACTAAACCTGTCAGCAGCTCAAAATAATATTGCTGCAAAACATTTTCTTGATGCTTGTTTTTATAGAGAAGCTGCATTACCACTACTAATCGATGAAAGATATGTGATTAATGAATTGCGATTCGCTCTGGATGAAGATGCGGCTGCCAATTTTTTGGATACCTGTGATAAAGATAATTGGATATCAGCTTTGCATGGTTTTCTGCAAGGTGGCACTGATTTTGATACAACTGGGAAGTATTACAAAAAAGTAAGACTCCTAAGTGCAAAAATAGCAAATGAGCTTAATGTACTGATGCAGCGACTTAAGCATTTAAAAATCACAAGTCCTACAAGATGTAAAACTATGGTTACTCGAGCAATAGAACTTACAAAAATGTTAAATAATTTTCCGCAGGGAAATGCATCTATTATCGCAGAAGAAGAATATATACGATCGTTAGCCACTGAATAACGAAAAGCTACTTCGCAAGAAGAATACTATTGCTTGCAGCCCCAACTGTCTTATTCCGTGCACTGTCTTAAAATTTTTATTAACAAAGACGAACAAATTGTATGTTTATTCCACAAATACAACTGTTTCTGAGCGGCATAGCTTTTTCAATCAAAAAATTATATAATGTATGCGCTAACAGATCTCCATAATTAACCTATATAACTAAGAGGCGGAATTATGCAATTCATGCGATTATCGATAATAATTTTAAGTTTATACAACCCTTTAATAATTAGCTCAGGAGCTCAACCACCCCATTCAGTCCCGGGTGGAACGCCACTGGGAATCTTTGCACAACCCCAAATAGCCGATCGAAGAGCTGCATTTGATTCATCTGTCATGTCAGATGTAGCCGAATTAGAAAAAGCTCAAAAAGATGAAGCAATTAAGGATATGTTACAAGAAGTTGTGCCGGCCCGAGCTTTGGACATTCTTATCCAATATCTAATAGATTGCGCAAAGAATCCGCCAACAGATCCAGATCAACATCTTAAAAAAATTAAGACGTGTATCGATGTACTATATCGCGAAAAGCAAAAGATAAATTTTTCTTTAGTGAAGCAGCCAATTAGTGTCATTAAAGAAAAGTTAGACTCTTTAAAATCAATCTCCCTGTCTGATGAACAAGTTCGTAAGGTCGGTGAGATACATAAATTGGTATCAAGTAAGCAGGAACCCGAAGAAAAATCGAAACCAACGCAGCAGGGGGCTCCTGCCCAGAAAACAGCTTCATCTGAGCCAATTGCCAAAAGTGTGTCTCTTGACAGCTTTGCCAAAGCTGCAGGGGTTACCGCAATGATCCAAGCAAACAAACACCGAACTCACAAATCGCGTTACCATAATGATGCAGATCAGGAAACTGATTCTTCAGGTGCAGACGATTTCGTTGATGCTCCAAAATCAGAACGAGTAGCACCCACGATTTTCGCAGGAGCGGCACCTATTATTACGCAAGATCAATTGCTAGCATTTTTAGAAGACGATGACAAGGCAGAAGAAGGTGTTGCTGCTAGCAGCACTTTGCCCTCATCCTCAGAAAGCAGTTCAACTAATCCTCCAGCACCAAGTCCAGCTAGCCCTGAAGTAACTTCTCCTTTAATCAAGGAAAAAGCAGCAGAAACGGTCACAGCGCCAAGCGCTCCTCAGTTGAACCCAACTCCTGCGCCAAGCACTCCTGCAGCGACACAAGCTCCAGTATTAAGTAGTCTTACAGGAGAGCCCACTCCTGCACAAACCACTCCCGATGCAGAGACACCATTGAGTTTTGAAGAACTGAAAAAACGTGTAGCAAGCAATCTTCCT
>PRDV01000033.1 GCA_003174035.1 Candidatus Babelota bacterium | reverse complement strand
AGACGACAAAAAAGGCGTCTCAAAAAAAAAGAAATCGCGATGAAACCACCGAGTTTACGGAGCGTAAAAGAGCACGGAATGATGAAAGAGATAAGAAAGGTCAAGAATCAGATCAAGGCTTGTGCAGCAAAGCTTTTCAGGAGGGTCGGAGGCTAGTGTATGGCCTTTTTCAATGGGGTGTATACAATAAAGATTTTGATAATGCCATACTAGAGGGATCTTTTCAGAAAGTGAGAGATTTTATTTTGTCTGGGGCTGACGTTAATCAATGCGATAGCTATAAGGTCTCTGCATTGAGCAGGGCGTGTGTTTATAATCATGCGGATGTAGTGAGGTTACTGATTGATTATGGTGCCAGTATAGATACAGAAGATAAAGCAGGCTTTACACCACTTTTGTATGCTGCACGTTCTGGAGCAGATACAATCGTAAGACTATTAATCTCTCGAGGCGCTCGCATGTATCACACCAATGTTGATGGGGATAATGCTCTTCATATCGCTTGTGCAGAAGGGCGTCAAAATGTGGTAGCCGTACTTCTCGATGAAGGAATGAATATTGATACGACAACCGAATTAAGTTTTCTTCGTAGGTCGAATAGCGAAACGGCATTGCATGTAGCTGCAAAAAAAGGAAGATTTGCGTTAGTGAAGTATTTGATTGAAGAGGGGGCTAGTATCGATCGACTTACGCATAATAAAGAAAGTGTGTTATATCTTGTCGGTTCAGTATATTCTGAAGATCCTCAGGGACGGAAGGGCACGATAGAGCTTTTGCTTTCGTTGGGATGCGATATCAACGTTCGTACGAGTTATGGAACAACTTTTTTGCATGCAATTGTTCGTAGAGGTGAGCCCGAAAATGTACGACTGGCTCTTGCTCGTGGTGCGGAACCTCTGGTAAGATCTGAGAGAGGAATGACGCCTTTGCATTCATGTCTCTACAACATGCATTGGGATGGTGAGCGCAGCCCTTATTTTGATATCGTGCAGCTACTCATCGAACATGGTGCACATATTAATGCTGCAGACAGCCATGGCCGTACACCGCTCATGTATGCCATGCGAGAACAACTCCCTGTTATTGGGGCTTTGCTCATTGCTCATGGAGCATATGTGAGCATACAGGATAAGTATGGAGTGAGTCCGTTGCATGTCGCAGTATTAAAGAAAGATATGGCTTGTGTGAAAATGCTTTTAAAGCATGATTCCATAGTGAATGTGCAGACTTTTAGCAATAAGCCGACTGATGAGAACTGGTTTAATCAATATTTAGGTGGTGTAACACCGCTTCATATTGCGGTGGAGGATTGCTTTAGTGATGAGGATAAAAAAATTATAGAGTTGTTAATGAGTAATGGCGCCGATCCGTTGATTAAGAATTATAGTGGGGAAAGCGGACTTGATAGTGCATCTGAAGAGATACACCATTATTTGTTAACATTGCAAGCTGAGCAGAAGAAAAAAAGTAGAGGTTCTCATTAAATTATGGTATTACAACGATAGGATTAGCTGGTTTGAGAGGCGAAAAAAGGGCTGTTGATTTGGCTACTTGTACAACACGTGGTTATTTGCTTAAAGCCCATGAGTTACCTAGTAATAAGCAATAGAGTGAAATTTATACAAAGAGGCGCCGCGGAAGCATGAATGGTGATAATTTCTGTTGCGATGACCAATTGGCAATGATTAACTAATTTCTTGAAAGGGCGATGTATGAAATGCACAATTTTTACGAACGTAGTATGGTTAGGATTTTTGGGTACGTATTATAATCTTTACTCTATGGAGGTTGCTCTCTCACGCTATAATAATAGCAATGTAATCGAGCAACTTGGTCAGTTGATGCTGACGGATCCTTCTAAAGCCGCTTCCCTCCTGCGCGCTGGAACTATAAAAGCGAATGAAGATGATTCCCTAAGTAAAACACTATTTTCAAGTGCAGTAGAAAAAGGCGATGCAAAAATATTAGAACATATCCTAACCCATACACAAATAAGAGATTTTATATCGGAGCAAGAACAAGCAAGCTCCACTTGTCTCTATTGGTATGACATGGTGACGGCAATGCAGAATGCTGCAAAACAGGGGAATAAGGAGATTGTTGATCTTTTATATAAATACACCGTTGGAGACAAAGACATGATGTGCCGACTTGCACTTATAGCTGCTACAGAACATTATCATGATGTTGAGATAATGAAGCATTTATTAAGGTATATGCGTCTCGATATTGAGAAATATGCTATTGACCGTACTCTGTTGCATAGGGCCCTCACGAGAGGCTTAGCTCAATTATTCGCTATCTTACTGGCGCATGCTGATAAAGTACATGAGGAGTTCGGTGCATTTTTACTTATGGAGGCGATTCAGAAAGGAGATAGATCGATTATTGAATCTCTACTTTTAAAGGGTATTTCCGTAAATTCACGTGATTATAGGAATGCAACTGCGTTGCCTATTGCCATTTTTCATGGACTAATCGATATGTGTGTTTTACACAGCACAGAAATTAATCTCAAGCTATCAAAAGGGGGCATAACTGCTTTGATGATGGCAGTTCATGAAAAAAAAACTGATCTTATTGAGCGATTGCTAGCCGCCGGTGCTCAGGTAAACGATAGTGACGGCGATGGTCGCAGTGTTTTGCATATGGCTGTATTTTCCAAGAATGTTGAATCTGTACGTCTACTCGTGGAACATAAAGTTGATTTTGAAAAAAGAGACAAAAATGGTTTAACACCATTGCATTATGCGTTTGTTATTGAAGGCTGTGCTAATATTGGAGAATTGCTACTCAAGCGAGGCGCGAGCATCAATGCACTATTTTCGATGGAGGGTCTTAGTGTCCCTGTTACATTACTACAGTATAAGTCGGCTCGTGGTGATGCACAAGTGGTGAAAATGCTTCTTTTGTATAAAGCTGATGTGCGTGCGAAGCTTGCAGACACCTTGACAACAGGAGGAGAAACGGCACTTCATTTAGCTGCTTCATCTGGTCACGCAGACGTTTGTCGACTGCTGCTTGAATATGGTTCTGACTTGCATGCAAAAACTACTTCAGGATGGATGTTAGGCGGTAAAACTCCCTTAGACATGGCTACGGGGAGAGCAAAAGATTTTTTGGCACGTTATCAAGAGCGATCCCAAAGTAGAGATGGCGAAAAGTAACTGAAAGTGAAAAAATTCGCACGACGACAATGTATTTTTTTTAGCGACAGGTATTTGTATGAATTTTATGATCCGATGGGCAATTGTTTTGTATGTAGTAGTTTCAATGATGAAAAGATCGATGAAGCTGTGTTAATACCAAGAATTGAAGCTTTTTTAGCTGCCCATGAGCAGTTTCGTGATAAGATGGTTTTGTTGCTTAAATTAGCGGCGAAGCATTGGTATAAAAGATTAGGAATATGGTTACTGCAGCATTCTTACAATCTATTTGCTGCTGAGGATAAGTATAGGTTGATTCTTTTGATGTATACTCATTAATGCAGCGTTGCTTTAGCGCATAATTTGTGAAAGAAACGTATACCTATAAGTATCTCCCGGCTGCCATCGGTAACAATTAATAGTGATTATGCAGCGTGAGCAGGAGTGTCGTTTTTTTACGCTCACGAAGTAAGCAAGGATTACCAGGCTACCTTTGAATTTTGTAGAAAAAGTTGGTATGTGTGTACAATATAAGGTGTGAACGCTAGGAAAATTGTCCATTTCATGGTATACAACATAGGTATTTATGCTGAGAAAATATCCTGCTGCAGAGATTTGGGCGAAAAGTGTGAGATTATGTCTACAGATAGTAAGGAGGTTGCTAATGAAAGTTCAGCAATGGTGTTTACAAACTAAAAGGAAAGGATTAATGTTGGTTATTTTAAAAACAAGGTTCATTATTGTCACAAATTTTTTTTTACTATCATTGTCAAGCCATTGCATGGAAAAGGTAACGTCAATTGATACTGTTAAGCCAGAGTCGCTTGATGGAATCGTTACTGCTGGTATTTCGACAATGCAGATGGCAATAGATAAGGAGGATCTTGAAACCTTAGCGCATTTAATTAGGGATGATGCTCAGTTAGATGTGCCTCATTGCTCAGGTTTAAGCGCGCTTGATTATGCACATACGAAAGGTCGTCATAAGGCACTCCGCTGTTTGCTCAGGTCCTTTGATAGTAATGGAAATGCATTAATACATAAAGCAGCCAAAGATGGTTTAGTGGAAAGAATTGAGTATCTTCACAAGTTGGGATCTGATGTAGCCCTGCCCAACAAGGAAGGCGCATTACCACTTTTTTTAGCTATAGAAAATGGTCATAGAGCGGCTATGCGTACTCTAGTCGCCTTAGGGGCAGATGTTAATGCAGAAAATGGTACCGCTCTGCTTATTGCGTTAGCAAGCCAGAAAGGTGAGGTTGTTGATTGCCTTCTTGATTTGGGTATTTCAATGGATGCGCTCATGGGAGGGCAGTCCATCACTGTTCATGGCGGTGGTTTTTCCTTTCCTATAACTTTGCCTGGTGGGGTGAGTGTCTTTCATTTAGCTGCTGCAGTTGGGAATAAACGTATTATTGATTATTTCATACAGAGAAAAGTAAATATCGAAATAGCCGATTCACTCGGACAAACGCCTTTAATATATGCTGCAGCTAATGGACAGTTAGAGGCTCTAGAATACCTAGCAGCGCATGGTGCGCGATTTGATATAAAAAATAAAACGGGTGCCAACGCACTATTTCTGGCCGCAGAAAAGAAAAGCAATGGCATAGCGGTGATTCAATGGTTGGTAAAGAAGGGCTTATTGGATGCAGCAAAAAATGAAAATGGGCTTACCCCATTACACATAGCAGCAGTTGCTGGCCATTGTGAGGCAATCGAGTTGTTTGTCAAATCTCAGATACCTATTGAAGCTGAACATAAAGAAGGTCAAACTGCCCTGCAGATGGCTGCGCAGTTTGGACAGATAGAAGCTGTGGATCTTCTCATAAAATTGGGTGGTAAAGGTGTTGATGTTCGAAATTCAAAAGGCCAAACAGCTCTTTACAATGCGGCAATGGGGGGACAAGTTGCAACTATTGAGCGCTTGGTGTCTTTAGGAGCAGATATAAATGCACAGACGGTTACAGGATCTACGCCTTTGCGAACAGCGGTTCTTGCATATAAAATACAGGCAATTGAGTGTTTAGTACGCTTAGGGGCAGATATAAATTTAAAAAGTGGCATGGCTGCCATGGCGCCACTGCATTTTGCAGCAAGCGTTAATCAAATTGCTGCTATCGAATGTTTGGTGAGACTAGGTGCTGATCTTGAAATTCAGGCAGGAAATGGTCTTAGGCCTATAGAGATGGCTTACAAAGAAGGGCATCAAGAAGCGGTTGATTGCCTACGTAGGCTTGGTTCACCGCCTCCGGCTCAAGGTTGGCAATGTTTAATATCATGAGATTGCTTAAACCAGCCTGTTAGGTATACCTATGCAAAAAAACATGTCAGCGATGTTTACCCGTATCATTCGTTGGCGCTTATTCTGGAAAGAAGCAATGAAAAATATCATACTGACAGCTCTTTTTATGTTCAATATCATACGTATTGACGCGATGGAAAAAAGTAATAGTAGCTCTGATCAGACGACAAAAAAGGCGTCTCAAAAAAAAAGAAACCGAGAAGAAACCACCACCGTGTTTACGGAGCGTAAAAGAGCACGGAATGATGAAGGAGATAAGAAAGCTCAAGAATCAGATCAAAGCTGGTGGAGCAAAGCTGTGCAGGAGGGTCGGAGGCGTGTTTACGGCCTTTTTCAATGGGGTATGTATAATCAGGATTTTGATAATGCCATAGTAGAGGGATCTTTTAGGAAAGTAAGAGATTTTATTTTGTCTGGTGCTGATGTTAATCAATGCGATAGCCATACGGTCTCTGCATTGTGCAGGGCATGTGCTTGGAAGCGTGAGGATATAACGAAGTTACTTATTGACTATGGTGCCAATATAGATACGGAGGACGGAGCAGGCGATACGCCACTTTTGTATGCTGCACATTCGGGTGCAGATACAATCGTAAGACTCTTAATTTCTCGAGGAGCTCGCATATATCACGACAATAGTGCGGGGATGAATGCTCTTCATATTGCTTGTGCAGATGGACATCAAAATGTCGTAGCCGTACTGCTCGATGCGGGAATAAATATTGATACTACAACCAACTTAAATTTTTCACGTCGGTCGAATAGTGAAACGCCTTTACACATAGCTGCAAAAAATGGAAGATTTACGTTAGTGCACTATCTGATTGAAAAGGGAGCTGAAGTTAATCGACTTACTCGTAATAAAGAAAGTGTATTATACCTGGTTGGTTCAGCATATTCTGAGGATCAAAAGAAACGCAAGAGAACGATAGAGCTTTTACTTTCGTTGGGATGTGATATCAATGCTCGTACACGTTATGGCACAACTTTTTTACATGAAATTGTGCGTAGAGGGGAGCTCGAAAATGTACGACTTGCGTTTGCTCATAGGGTTGATGTACAGGCAAGATCAGACAGAGGGATGACTCCTTTGCACTTCTGCCTCCATGATCTTCACTGGGACGGTGAGGACAGCCCTTATTATGAGATCGTAAAATTGCTCATCGAGCGTGGTGCACAAATCAATGCTGCTGAAAGTCGGGGCCGTACACCGCTCATGTATGCCATAAAAGAGGAGCTTCCCGTTATTGGGGCTTTGCTCATTGATCATGGAGCGTATGTGAGTATACAAGATGTGTATGGGGTGAGTCCCTTGCATGTTGCAGTATTAAACAAAGACATGGCATGCATAGAAATGCTTTTAGCGCATGGTTCTCTAGTTAATGTGCAGACCTTTGCCAGTCAACCGAGTGACCAGAATTGGTGTAATAGCTATCTCGGTGGAATAACAGCGCTTCATATTGCGGTGGAGAATTACTTTAATGATGAGGATAAAAAAATTATAGAGTTGTTAATAAGCAATGGCGCCGATCCATTGATTATGAACTATAGTGGGGAAAGCGTACTTGATAGTGCGTCTGAAGAAATGCGGCATTATTTGTTGACATTGCAGTCTGTGCAGAAGAAAGAGGATCCAGATTCACATTAAATTATGTCATTTTGGTGGAATTATTAGTGTTATTGAACAAGTAATTAATTTTTAAAGGAGTTTGGTAGAATGAACGTCAAAAAAAAGTTATTGTTTTTGGGAAGCAGTTTGTTATTCCCCTCAGCGTTTGGCATGGTGTTGAAACTGCGGCTTAGCTACAAAAAATGGACATCTCTGGGTAGTGAAATTGCTTATTGAGCGAGGTGGTGCTGATAGTAATGCTAAAAATACTGCAGGGTGGCTACTCGGCGGAAAAAGGGCTGTTGATTTGGCTACTGGTGCAACACGTGATTATTTGCTTAAGGCGCATGAGTTGCCTGGTAAATAAGCAATAGAGTAGCAACAATGTTATTAGGTAAAGTTGGTCAACTACCGCGGGTCAAGACCCGCGGCTTGCAAAAAGCCCACGTTGACCAGCCTCAGCCAGGGCCTATGGGCTATCGGGCTACGTTATAATTAGGGCTTCAGAACACACCTAGGGA
>PRDV01000013.1 GCA_003174035.1 Candidatus Babelota bacterium | reverse complement strand
CGCTTAAATTGATGGGTAAATACCCCCTCAAAATAAAGTGAAAATACGTGAGGACCACTTCTCATTACATCAATATGACCAGAAACACCCGGTCCAACTTCCCATAAATTGCCATTGCCCACAATAGGCTCAAAAACCAATCTGCTGTGAGGGCGATTTCCTGTAGGAATAACCGTAAGGAGATATATACCGGCATGTGAACTTTCATCAGCAATAAAATTCCATCCTACGATAAAATCTATATTGGCTACCGCAACTTTTTTCTCCCTCCCGCAGGGAAATCTTCCAAATAAAAGAGGTTGTTTTAAATCCCCAAACACCGTGTTTACATCAGTATTCACTTCAGCAGTATCAGGATTTTCTACGCTCGAAAAGAACGAACCTGCTAATGCCTCTCGAATGCTTGTTTCAGCAGGGACGACTTTTGCTGCAGCCATATAGCATTGAGGGAAAACTGGCGCATCCTGCGAAGAAATATTGTTCATTTCTTTGCAACGAACCCCTAAATCCCATCGAGAAATAACGAGTGGTGCATTAATCCGAACATACAGACCCTGCCACCAAGAATCGAGGCCCAGGTGATAATTAAGATCAAGAACGGTGTTATCAATACGCGGCTTAAAAGCAATTCTTCCTATGAAATTTGTGGGTAACCCAAAATTATCAGCCAGAAGATCATGTTCTCCTCTATCCTTTACCTTGCTTCCCGTAAATTTCAACTGGGTGCTCCCAAAAAGATACTGGGCTAACCGTTCTCCTTTCATGGAGTGACCATACTCAAAAGTAAATGAAAGATTGCCCCATGCGCGATCATTACAAGCAGGGAGGTATTCTTTCCACCCCGCTAGATAGCGCGCAAGGTTGGAACCTTGGGAACGAGGTAAAAAGAGTGTACGCAATCCACATCTACTTTCACGCACACATTCCTTTGGTAAGTGCTTACTTTTAAATAAGATACCATCACACTCTTCGGCGCGAGTAACGGCACTCAGCAAAATTGCCCCCAGTACTGCGCTCAAGAAAAATTCCATAGAACTCCTTACACATGTCGACTCTTTAAACATAGCGCAGTATAATCTTAAAAAGCCTTTTTTGTAAAGCTGTTTTTTAGGACAATCATGTATGGAACCACTTTTTTTAATTCTCTGGAATCTGCATACTATTTTTGAATCACTGCCTATAAGCAGCTCAGGCCATCTTGCGTTACTTATTGATTATGCCGCAACCAAGCGCACTAAAGCCCCCTTGCCGCTCTCTTCAACAATGAATCATCTTATGCATATCCCCACTGCACTTGTTGTGCTAGCCACATTACTTACCTATGCAAGCTACTTTAAAGAGGTTTCATTATTAAGATGGATTATCAACGTCCTTATCGCTGATCTTGTCACCGGCAGTGCTTATCTCATTATGAGAAAAACTGGTACCCCACACATTCCCCTTTCAGTAGGTTTTTTTATTACTGCATGCGCACTGCTCTCGCTCATGGTCGCACCACAGGCTGTTAGCATGGAAATCAGCTGGGCTCAAGCAAGCATTATTGGTCTTGCTCAGGCGGCCGCTCTGTTGCCAGGTATATCACGACTCGCACTTACCTTCACCATAGGGGTGTGGCTTGGCATAGAACCGCTGACTAGTATACTTTTTTCACTCACCTGCGAATTGGGATTGATAGTAGTAGCGGTCGCCAAAGCATTGCGTGATATATATGTTGACGATGATGAAGAACACAAAAGCACACATTTTTTTTCTCTTTCTTTTGCTCAGTCCGGATGGCTCATTATCTCCCTGCTTATTTCCTACGGTTGTTTGCAGCTGGTGATACTCATGAGTAGCCACCAGATCATATACCTGTTTGGATGGTATATGCTGGCATTAGCACTCCTTATTTTCTTAAAAAAACAGTAGGCTTTGTGCTCTTTTTTGTATATAGTATCTACACGAACGCTCATATTCAGTACCAATACTAGCCTTTTTCACATCACGTGAGGATGCCATGGCAGCTCAAACAAAACAGTCAAAACAAAAGTCAAAAAATGAACGCGGAACAGTCCTCTACCAGGGTATTCTTTTTTCGAGTATCTTTTTGCTGGGACTTGCTCTCCTCACTTTTAACCATCAAGATCACTCAGTTCTTTTTGATACGACCGAACTTCAGCCCTCTACTAATTGGTTGGGATCGATCGGCGCACAATGCGCTGCTTTATTATTGTATTTTTTTGGCTGCTCAGCATGGCTTATTTTGTGCATACTCGCTTACTGCCTAAGAATACTGTTGTTTGGCCTTACCTGGCGTCGAGAAATCGATCGCATTGTAGCACTATCACTCCTTGTATTTACTGCAAGCACAATTGCTGAGTTGTATAATTTTGAGCTCTACACGGGTATCAATCCCGGAGGTTGGTTTGGCGCGTTGGCAACGAGCTGGCTCAGCCTTATCTTCAAGCAAGCCCATAAAGAGCTCTTTCTTTTGGTAACCACGTGGGCGCTCCTGATTGTGGTTGTGCGTTTTTCTTTTATTATATATCTCTATCCCCTTGCTCAGCTTTTAAGAACAATCCCAATTGCTCGCTTGTTCTATTCAATTAAATCTTATGTTATGCGATCGGCTGCTTTGCGCAAGGCAAATGCAGAAACTTCAGAATCAATTGAGCAACAGAGAGAACAGGTTGCATTTGATACGCTACAACAAAAACCTGCATGGGTTGAAATGACTCCTGCATACCCTTCTGATACCTTTGAAATAGAAGATGCGGCAGAGGAGCCGCACCTTGAAAATGGCCCTTATAGACTCCCGCCACTCAGTTTATTTCCTTCTTTCAAGGAACAACCAGTCGAAAAAGGGGTACAAGCCGATAATGAGCAACAGGCACGTACTCTTGAACATAAGCTTGAACGGTTTAACATTAAGGGTAAAGTCATATCGATTACCCAGGGACCCGCTGTTACTCTTTTTGAGTATCAACCATCTATCGACACAAAAATAAGCACTATCCTGGCACGAGAAGATGACCTTGCGCTTGCTCTTCAAGCAATGAGCTTGCGCATTATTGCCCCGATTCCTGGTCGTTCTGTTATAGGCTTTGAAGTTGCACACCATAAACGCAGACCGGTTCTTTTTTCTCAGGCTCTGCGAAGTAGCGCATTTAGCGGATTCACGGGATCCTTACCCCTTATCTTAGGAAAAGATACCCTTGGCCAAGACATCGTGATTGATCTTGCTGCAATGCCCCATTTACTTGTCGCCGGTTCCACAGGATCAGGAAAATCTGTTGGTCTTCACACGATGATCATGAGCCTCTTATGTAGCAAGACACCTGATGAGGTTAAATTCATCCTTATTGACCCAAAGCGGCTTGAGTTCACTGCATACGCAGATATGGCCCATCTTATTTTCCCTATTGTTACCGATCCAAGAAGAGCCATTTCCGTACTTAAATGGGCAGTTGAAACTATGGAAGATCGGTATGCACTCATGGCACAAGCAGCAGTACGTAATTGTATAGAATTTAACAGTCGTTCAAAACCGGGTGATGAGCAGTATCTTCCGCTTATTGTTATTATAATTGATGAGCTCGCTGATCTTATGATGACTGCTGGTAAGGACGTAGAAACGTATATTGCGCGGTTAGCGCAGATGGCGCGTGCTGCAGGTATTCACCTTATTGCAGCAACCCAACGGCCTTCGGTTGATGTCATTACCGGACTCATCAAAGTAAACTTCCCTAGTCGTATCGCCTATAAGGTCACCTCAAAAGTGGACTCCCGGACTATCCTAGATATGATGGGTGCCGAAAAACTTCTGGGTAAGGGAGACATGCTTTTCTTGGATGGCAAGGGCATGGTAAGCAGAGTACACGGAGCCTACGTTACCGATGCTGAAATAAGCGCCGTAGCTGGTCACATTAAAACACAGCGTGCTGTGGAATATAAAGAACTTACCATTCTGCGAACAGAGGAGCCGGCCGAGGAGAGCGATGAGCTCTTTCAAGAAGTTATTCACTATATTAAAAATAAGGACGAGGTCTCAATCTCGCTCATTCAACGTGTGTTTAGAATAGGCTATAACAGATCCGCGCGCATCATTGATCAGCTTGAGTCATTTGGCTATATACTTCCGGCAGACGGATCAAAAATGAGGAAAGTAACAAAAGATGCCTAAAAAATGCCCGGATTTGCGCCAAAATTTGACAATTAAAGCGAATACTCATACAGTTATACGGGCAGTAATTTATTTCATGTTGAAAAAAGGAGTGTCGCAGCAACAATTTTTAATTTGATCAATCAATTTATTGCACAATAAGCAAAAGCTTATTGCAATATAGGAAAATTAGCGTTATCTTAAGTGTATAGATAGGACTCAGATTTTTTTTGATTTCCTGACAAATATTAACATAACAACAAGGCATAGCACACAGCATTTATACTAAGACGTGGAGTTCAACAATGCGTTTCAATCAACAATTCATTACATCAGCAGTACCGGAAGCCCAATGCACAGGTACGCCGATGCAAGACTTTTGCGGGGTGTCGATCGATTCACGACTCATCAAAAAAGGCGAATTATTTGTTGCATTAAAAGGAAATCAAGCTGATGGGCATGATTTCATTGCCGAAGCAGTACGCAAAGGAGCTGCTGGTCTTCTTATACAGAAAGACAAAGAAAAATTGCTGCAAAAAGTTGATGCTGCGGCGAAAAAGAATCTCTTCATCATAACGGTGCTGAACACCGAAGAGGCTCTTCTCCAATTGGCAACAGCCTGGCGTGCTCAATTTACCAACCCTATCGTAGGTATTACCGGCTCTATTGGAAAGACTTCTACCAAAGAAATGCTCGCGAATATTATAAAGCTGCAGGGCAAAAAGTACATAGCTTCTGAAGGCAATCAAAATACTGCTCTTGGCCTTGCGATAAATATTTTGAAACTGACAGCTGAACATGATATAGGATTGTTCGAAATGGGTGTGAGCAAACGGGGAGAAATGGCCCGCATGGCTCAAATCGTTAAGCCAACAACTGCTATTATCACTGCTATTGGGCATAGCCATATGGAAGGCCTTGGCTCGTTACAAGATATAGCAAATGAAAAGCGAGATATTTTTAAATACTTTAAGGAAGACAACATTGGTGTTATTAATGGTGATTCGCCCATATTAGCAACGATATCGTATAATCATCCAATCGTTAAATTCGGCTGTAAGACCACCAATCAAGTGCAAGCGCGCAAAATTCAAGCAAATACCTCAAACGCAACGTTTGTGTTAAAGCTGTATAAAGAGCGACATAAGATTACCCTCAACACCAATCACTTTGGTAGAGTGATTAATGCACTCGCCAGTGCTTCAGCGGCCTATGTACTCAATGTTGATAGTGCAACTATCGTAAAAGGTATTCAGGTACCGCTTAACATAACTGGTAGATTTGAGCCAACTAAACTTAAAGCATCAAAGGGCATTCTCATTAATGATTGCTACAGTGCAAACCCGGAAAGCATGAAGGCAGCTCTTCTTGCTTTTGAAAAGGTTGAGTCAAAAGGGCAGAAAATAGCCGTCCTGGGAGATATGCTTGAGCTTGGGGTAAATAGCCCGTTCTGGCACCGCCAACTAGGTAGATTCCTCCGTAAGGTTCCTTCACTTAACCATGTGGTCCTGGTGGGCGATATGGTTAAATGGACAACGGCTACGGTACCGGTAAACATTACCTTTGAGCATGTTCCTTCATGGAAAGAAGCAACGGATGCCTTAAGAAAGAGGCTCGATAAAGAAGCGGCTATTCTTGTCAAAGGCTCGAATGGCATGAACCTTTCGCTTCTCGTTACTGAGCTTACCGAATAAAGAATGTTATTTCACTGATATAGAAAGAGCCAAGGATTTTATAGTCTTTGGCTCTTTTTTAACTATCCGCTTAACCCCTAAAATACTGTCCCTGACTATGATTGACACATCTTATCATAAACCAGTACTCGTAGATGAAGTGCTTGAGTATCTTGCCCTCAAACCCAACGGCATTTATGTAGACGCCACTTTTGGCGGCGGAGGACATACTCGCGCCATACTGGAGAAAGAACCTACGGCACGGGTAATTGCACTTGATATTGATAAAAATGCTGTTGCGCTCAATGCTCCCGAACTTGAGATGAAATTTCCTGAACGGCTTAAAGTCATCTGGGGAAGCTATACCCACCTTACCCAGATCCTTAAAAAAGAGAAGATTGCCCATATAGATGGTATTCTGGCAGATTTTGGCACCTCTCAATATCAGATCTTTCAGCAACCCGGCTTTTCATTTATGAGCAATACACCTCTTGATATGCGCATGTCACCTGCACATACTAAAACAACTGCTTATGATGTAGTCAATGAAGCAACAGAAAGCGAACTTGCTGAGATTTTCTTCGAGTTTGGCGAAGAGCCCCGCGCACGTAAAATAGCACGCCTTATAGTGAGTGAACGCAAAAAAAAGCCTCTCGAAACTACCCAAGATCTGGCACAGCTCATTATGAAGATAGTACCTCCTTATAGTAGAACGGTACATCCAGCAACGAAAGTGTTTCAGGCACTGAGAATCTTTGTAAATGATGAGCTTAATAATATTAAATCCCTACTAACACAATCGTTAACCCTCCTAAATCCAGGTGGCAGAATTGTCGGTATCAGTTTCCATTCGCTTGAAGATAGAATAGTTAAGCACTTTTTTAAAGAACATACTGATACGCTCATCAACCTCACAAAAAAAGTCATTATGGCAACCCCTGAAGAAAAAGCCGCAAACCCATCGTCAAGAAGTGCTAAACTGCGAGCCGCAGAAAAAAGAGATATGAGCTCCTGAAGGGATTTCATGCAACGTTTTTCCGAGCTGAAGAAATTCCACGATCTCATGGTTGATTTTCACCCATTGGCTGGTTGATTTTTTTGATCAAGCGAATCACTTATTTGATGCATGTTTTCGCAAAAAAGGTGCAAGAATTAGTTTGATAAAACATGGCGGCGCTGAGAAGGCCTAAGACGGGGCGTTTGCCAGGTCCATTATTTTTTGGCATAATAGAAAATAAACAACCGTTTGGAAGAAAAATCATGATACACCTTATTTTGTTTTGCTCACTAGTTTTTGGTTGTAGCTCAATTGCAAGTGCATCCGGCTTAATCGCTCAGCTTAGTCATCTTAAAAAAGACAATGTCATTATAAACAGCCTCCATTTTACCGGCATAGCCAGTGGAGAGATGAAGCAAACGCAGAAAGAAAAAGACATTATCTATGATGCCTTTCAATCATGGAAACAGCAAAAGGACCCCATTGCGTGCTTAATTTTTCATACTCGCCGTTATTATAAGACTGATGGATTACAGCATTTTTCTCAGAACTTTAAGGCAAAATTTGCATTGGGCAACGTAGGAGAAGCACTCATCTCCCGAGCTAGCCCTAGTATCTTGGCAGCAAATGACCCTCATAAAACAACGTTTGCTGAAGGAAATCTGTCATTTCACTTTATGCATGACGAGCCCCGAACTCCTGAATATGATCTTATAGCTCGCTGCCTACAAACAACACTTGAACTCTTCAATGAATTATTTTTAAAGCAGGTCTTCATCGTTTCCAAAGGAGCTCATGATTTTGCATACAATGTTCTAGAAGGCATATTGAAAAAGACCCTTCAAGATTATGGGATTGTTGATATGACTTTTGACGAATTTATGGGCGCGCTTGATACAAGAATCGAGGATCTTCAAACCTTCATTAAAGATAGTATCTTAGATGAAAAACTGAAAGCAATTGCTCTCGAACTACAAAAAGAATACGTAGCTTATAAACACCATGCTCGCTCCTACTTGAGTAGCTTTCTAACTAAGAAAATCAAGACTCTATCAACGCTTTTTCTTAAAATTATCTCAGACAAACAATTTTCAATGGACGCAATCCGAGACTTCAGCTCTAATTTGCTAGGACGTTACCCAAAATTGCATACCTTCAAACAAGTGCTCCATATACTTGAAATCGCAAAACGATGCCCTCGACTCCATTTTCAGTCTCCCCATGATGAAGGAGAAAACATCTGCAATTTATTGAAAAAAATTGGTTTTCATGGCACAACCCTAGGCAGAAGCTTCTTGGCCTTTGAGCACGTAAGTATTACAGATACAGTTATCAGATTACCCGAGCTTCAGGATTTTTATAATTATGGTTTTTTGCCGACGTACATAATGCCCATGAGAGACGCAAGCACCATAGTTACTTTTGTTCATGCAGATGAGAGTCACAAAAGCATACCACGATTAAACCATGCTGACATCCCTTGCTGTGCCTGCAACAAAGCAGTTAAGGAAGGATCGTTATTTGCCTATTCTCAAAATGATGCACCTTTTTGCTCGGCAAACTGCTTTCTTAAAACTAACCTCTCAAAAATTGCAAAATCAGTAGGTAATCTTTTAGAAAAAGAA
>PRDV01000025.1 GCA_003174035.1 Candidatus Babelota bacterium | reverse complement strand
GCATATCCAAGAGCAGCGCTTATTTTCAAAATATCCTTCTTAAAGATGTAGCTACCATCAACTACAAAAAAAGAGCCCCTATAACGCACGCGTACGGGATCTTGAAATCTGAACTGTTTGTTCTTTAAGCGACTGCTGGCACGAATGCCCGGCATATGTACCTGTTCATCATTATGGCGTTGCCCACACGATTCCCAAAATTTGAGCTTATCAAGTTCTTCGTTAACACGGACATCCTCCTCAGCTTTTATATCGGTAATCTGATCATTCGCAACCACAACTTGCCCACCTTGATTCTGTAAAACAGGTGTAGCCCGATCAATGCCAAAAACATGCTGACCACCGCGATTAAAGGCATATTCTCCTCCGCATTCAAACGCCCCAAATACACAATCACCCATAATCCCGCATGTTGCAAGATTGCTTACCGCATCCGTGAGGAATTCAACTTTAAGTTCGGGATTGTAATTATACAGTACATAGGGTTCGAGATAGATTGATTTAGATTCAGTTTTTATCGGATACCATCGCAGACGTCCGGCAAAAAGATAATTAATAAAGCCAAAGCCGCGCGCACCATCAAACCGACGGCCGAGTTCATGAGTTCGGACAATTTCATTGGTATCGTCAAACGTTGCAGAGCGATTAGAAAAAATAGCACCGTAGAGATCATACCATAAGCGATCTTTAACAAGTTCACC
The DNA here is from genome assembly GCA_003174035.1 of Candidatus Babelota bacterium. Taxonomy (GTDB): domain Bacteria; phylum Babelota; class Babeliae; order Babelales; family Babelaceae; genus PRDV01. The sequence continues at coordinate 5,479 of PRDV01000025.1, read as the reverse complement.
CGTTAATTTAGCACCAAAAGCAAACTGATCTATAGCAGCTTCAATATAAAAACCTACCGCTGGAGGCAAAGCAGGGTAGTTGGCACCCAAAGAAATTCCTCTTCCTAACTCAAAAGAAAAAGCGCCGATGGTAAGCAGATGTCTTGCGCACCAGGGAATCCCCAATAGATCATTGAGCGCAACTTCTAGCCATAATTCACGTATCCAGAAATCACTATGCACTAACCCATGCCTATGTGCCCCAAATTCACACCCAAATTCCTTAAAATGATGCTCCGTGGTTTCAAGAAGTCCCGGTTCATTTCCCCACAAGGAACGACTCCGCACCGTTGCGCGTGCCTTCAGAAACTCAGAACCATCTCTCTTATAAGTATAGGTACCATAGCTATCAAAAATGTTCCTGAAATAGAGCGTCTCATCATAATTATTATTATTGTTAAGCAGGGTGATATTTTTGCCATAGACAAACTCAGGATAGAAAAAGAATCCACCAGCAAGCGTATGGTTTCCGCAGGTAACTTCAAGAGGCCTTCGTTCAGCCTCGGCCTGAATGCATACCATGACCAAAACAGAGAAAAAAAAAGAGAGGCGTTTAACCATAAAAACTCAGCAAGGTACCTTTTTTATACCTTGCTGAGTCTAGTCATTTTATCAAAAATCTCAATATGGGCCGTGCCCATTCATTTTTATGCAATCAGTTCCTGATACTTTTGAACAGCCCGCTCAACGATGCGTTCCATCAACTCTGGGGTTATTACCGCTTGTGATGGAAGCTGCGCCTCAACTTTGAGTGTTTCCATAAACTTACAGATATCAGCCGCAGACGCACCTCTCAACCTTGCCGCAAGAGCATTGATTCCCTCGTCATTAAGGTGCACTTGTACTGACTGTGCCAATTCAGGAGTAACCTCTGGCGTGGTAAAGAGCTTCTCTCTCTGGAGTTGCAACAACTTTGTCCGCTCTGGTACATCTGGCCGCTTTATTTCAATCGTATCATCAATAACCGACATAATATCAGCTGATAGATTTGGCTTCATCGGAGATCCAAATACCACCATATATTTATTGCTGCGACGTTCAAGCTGTTCCATAAACGAAGTCACTAACCGTGTAAGACTTGATGCATCACCAGCTTTACGTCGGGTAAAGAGCATATTGGCATTATCGACATAAATTACCCCACCTTTAGTGGTTTTTATTGCCTCGTTCTTAAGGAAATCCTCAACTGCTTGTGCAGCTTCGCCATCCTTAAACCTTGATAAGGCTGAGCTCGTTACCTCATAGAAATCCATATTTGCATACTGTGCAAGTTGCTGCGCAAATACTCTTTTGCCTGATCCTGGAGGACCATAAAGCAAAAGGTTTCTATATTTCGCTTGCTCATCACCATCTTGAATTCTTTGCTTAATCGCCTCAGTTGTGAGCAATATCGTATTGAGGCGATCTTTTATATCTTGAGCAAAAACCATATCTCTAAAGAGAGCATGATGTTGCTCAGGATCGAAAGCACCTGCTTTTGCAACACTGAACTCAAGCCTTGGTCTGCTTAAATGACGTTCAATCTTGTTAGCAATAAACCGGAAGGTATAATAAGTAATTATACCGCCAACTATTACTCCAGCACCTATAAGCGCAGCCATCTTTAAATCTTCCTTAGTCTGCTTTATGGCAGGGCTATCTTCAATCCTCTTTATTGTTGGGTCAATTAATTCCTCTTTGACTCCTTCACCGATTGCACCAGCCCATTCACGGGCACCTCTACGAACAGTCCCCCACGCACCACCCTGATTGCCAGGTTGATTCATTTGCGTTATCAAATCTCCTGCACCCCGTTGGATCGCTTGCGGACCTCCGGGTAATGCAGCTGCATTATTCATAGCAGCTTCAATGTTTTGCACTGCAGCTTCGCCGCGCGCAACCATGGCATCAACTCTTTGCGTAGCTTGTTGTAAATTCTGCATTGTTTGATGCAATTGAGCCGTTGTTTGTTCAATATTTGCCAAACTTCCATCAATCCTTGTTGGAATTGTTTGACGTAATGCAGCTGTCGTTTGTTCAAAATTTGTCAAAGCTGCATCAACCCTTGCTGGAGCTGTTGCCGGAATTAATTTTTGTGAGAGCCCATCTGTTACTCCTTTACCAGTGTAATAACCTAACGCAGCTGCAAACGTATTTGGATTAGGAATAGGATGAACTACTTGCGCTTGACCAGGCTGCGGCGCAGCTTGCGGTACAAAACCAAGCTGTGGCGCATGCCCCACTTGTTGATCAGCCTGAGGCACTTGAGGTACTACAACTTGAGGCTGAGTACCAGTCCTGATTCTTTGCCAATACGCCTGACTTACTTTATAAGCATCCATCGCATATACTTGGGGATTCATCGCTACATCACATGCACGTGCGACATATTCAGCACCTGTATGCACTGACTGTGGCATACTGCCCCATAGAGAACTTCCCCAATTTCGTAAACTGGACCACATAGCATCCGCAGTTGAGACCTGCATAAGCGTGCACAAGAGCGCACTCAAAATATATACATTCTTTAATTTCATAATATCCCCACTTGATTTACGAACTTCTATTTTCCAAGTTCGCCTTCTAGTCTAGCGCAAGTAAGAAAATTTTTCCACAGCCCCCTGAGCAGTCATACTATAGCACGATATACTGAGGTAATTGAAGTGTTTGCTCGACATTCTCCAATCTCATTCGCTCATAATAATCTCCAGAGCTCACTCTCTCTAATTTCACTATACTGTAAAATACAGTATCAACGCAACACCTATGCCATAAACTGAAAGAAAAAATTGTATGTGCTGTGCAAATAGTATGGTTAGCGCTTCACTATTTTTTCCGATCACACTGCCTGTTTGAGCCGACATCTGAGGGCAGGGCCCCTCAGGGTTGGCGAGTTCAGTGTGAAGGGGTCCCCAGGGGAACGCTGGGCCTGGGGGTTGCAAGGGGCCGCAGGTGAGGCCCCTGCTCGTGCCGAAGGCACCTTTGCTTAGAACCTATATTCGAGTCCCATATTTATAAAATAGGACTTATCAAAACCAACGAGGGGCACGCGGCTATTTATGACGCCTGTAACATCTTCATTATCGAGGAAGGTCTGTTGGGCTTTGTTCAGAGGCCGCCCTTTAATATCGCGATAGAAACTACCGGGGAAGAAAATTGCTGCAGTGGTGAAAAATCTCAAATCTGGCAACAGTTCTGCTTCGACAAATGCATTGATTTCTGTACCTAAAAAGTTGCGCGCAAACCTAGATGGCACATTCTGTTGCGTAACTGCATCAAAAAAAGGTGATGAAAAATCAGACCAGTACGCTAAAATATTAGGATTGAATCGCCATTTTTTGCAGCTCCAGCTTGGCCACCAATAAGCGCTAGCTCCTACAAATACTAAATTAGTGAAACGATTCACCGTAGTGGGAAAAGGATCGAAAATTACCTGATCATCTTCACCTTGAGAAGGGAAAGATAATGGCCTAAAAATTTTACCCGATCCACTCAGTAAGAAAGCACTTTTAACTCTGGTACCTGAATAGGATTCTTGTAAACTTATAAATCCTTCATAAACACCATCTATTTCACTATCACCTCTAAACTCTTCGTCCTTATTAGGATTGGCATCGCCACTTGCATAACCAAAACCTGCACAGACCTTAACATCCGGTTTTGCAATATAATAGCCCATATCATAGACAAACATCATCCCGCGAAATTTATTTTCATAGGGATCGGTAAATCTATTCAGATCATTAATAAGCGTTCCTAAACCATCAGAACCAATAATTTTGCCGTTCTGAGTTGCTGACTGTGGAGATAAGTAAATAATGTTTTGATTTGCTTTCACATTTAACGCATTCGGTGATTTCTGAGTAGGCACACCTGTTGCTGCTTGGTGCACTTGAGAGTTATTAACAACAACCGAGCCATCCACATTAGCTAGTTGTACAATATTGCGATCCCAACCAAATACTCTTTGGTTTCCAAAGTTCATTGCTGTATCAAATCCGCAATCAAAATTACCAAATTCAAATTCGCCCGCAATCCCTATAGTGCATAAATCGCTTTTTGCATCTGCAACAAATTCAATCTTTTGTTCAGGACTATGATTATACATAATATAAGGCTGAATCTCCATCTTTGACGTAGGATTCTCAAAAGTTGGCAACCACCTCAAGCGGGCGGCTGTAACGTAGTTAATAATCCCAAAACCCCGGGCAGGATCATTAAGATGGCCATAATGTTGTCCACGAATTTTAGCATTGGTATATTCGAATGAATTGCTCTTGTTATCCAATATTGCGGCATAAAGATCATACAATAAATAATCCTTTATGATCTCACCCGAAAGTTTTCCCCCAAAAGCATACTGATCGATGGCATTTTCTGAAAAATACCCAAGATCGCTCGGGTCTGTTGCATAAGCGCTTCCCAAAGCGATACCTCTTCCTAATTCAAAAGGGAAAGCTCCAAAGGTTAACGTATGACGGTTACAAAAAGGAAGGCACATAAGGTCGCTTAATGCAAGCTCCATCCATAATTCCCGTATCCACAAAATATGACGAGGAATGCCATGTCTATGCTCTCCAAAGACAGCGCCCACTTCTTTAATAGTCTGTGCAGTGGTGGATGCGATGGATTCGGGATCACCCCAAACACCTTTGTTACGTATGGTCATTTTTACATACACAAGGTTATGGTCAGCTTTGGGGGGACCATACCGATACTCACTATTAAAATCGATTGTATGCCTAAAATAAAGCGTAGCATCAGTAGGATTGTTATCATTAAGAAGACGCACGTTTCTGCCAAAGAAAAATTCAGGAATACGTAGTTTTATGCCAAATTTAAACTCACTATCAGTTGGCTCACCTTTGCTGTTCAGCAGCCTAAAAAGCAAAAAAGCCTTTGAGGGATAGGAACTTTCTTCTTTTTTTTCTTTCTTTTCCACTTCCTTTTTTTCGTCAGCTTTACCTTTACCATTCGCAGGATCTGCCTCGGCAGGAGCTGTTTTATCAGCCTTCTCTTCTGCTTTCACTTCACCATTTTTTTTGGGTGTTTCATTACTTTTTGCAGGAGCATCGGCTGCAAAGCCACAAAAACTTACTAGTAATATACATACACTAAGCAAGCAAGCCCGCTCATTCATAAAAAAATCTCCTCGGCACTTGAAGGTAATGGTTTATCCAAAGTGAGCAATTCAAAAAACTCTACTGCTTCAAGATATCTCATAATTTCACATTTTTTTGTAAGGTAACGCAGGATAGTTTATGCTAATATTTCATTAATATCAACCTCGACTCGCCGCCTTCACCATTATCGGTAAGTGAGCATTGAACAATAATCAAACAAAAAGTCTAAAAAATTATTCGGATTCAAGTCGCGCGAGTCCCATGGTACGGCTTTTTTGATACATACTTTTAAAAAAGAGCAGAGAAAGCGCTAAATACCCACAACTTAAAACAAACGA
>PRDV01000077.1 GCA_003174035.1 Candidatus Babelota bacterium | reverse complement strand
CCTTGTTGTTTTTCCCATGCTTCTATTTCTTCAGTATTGAGTGGTGTACAAAGGTGTAGAATCTCTTCGAGTGATCCACGACTTACAATGATATGCTCATTACCATGAGCCACTACGGTGGTGGTCCGCTTTCTAAAGGGGTCAAAAGGAATTGCGCTTACGAATTGATAGGTAGCAGCTTCCTTTTGTTCTTCGGGTGAAGCTTTTTGCAGTATCGCACGGTCAAAGGGGTCGAGCATTTCCTCTTTTTTCATGGATGCGAGAAGCGCATAATGGAGAACATGTTCTCCTGGTTGCTCATACATTGCACTCACGGTAAGCTTATTCTCGGTAAGGGTCCCCGTTTTATCGGTACACAAAATCGTAATAGCTCCAAGATCTTCAATAGAGGAAAGTCTCTTTACTACAACATTATGGTGTGCAAGTTGTAAAGCCCCTTTTGAAAGAGCGAAAGTAATAACCGTAGGCAATCCTTCTGGGGTAAGCCCGAGAGCAATAGCGAGCGAAAATAAGAGCAATTGCACCATATCTGTTTGAGAGCCCTTAATAAGCAGATGCACCAAAAACAGTGCCACAAGGGTAATGGCAGTGACCGCAAGCAGAAATGTGGTGAGTTGATTGAGCCTCTTTTGAAAATCGCTATGGCGTACTGTTTGCAAGGTCAATTGGCTAATGCCCCCAAACCTTGTTTGAGCTCCCGTTGCAATGACCAAAGCGGTAGCGGTGCCGGTCTCAATAGTTGTGCCAAAAAAGCCACTATTGGAGGCCCCATATATATCATGTGGTGTTGCGGGAAGCGCAGAGCTCTCTTTTTTAATGGCTACTGATTCACCTGTTAAAATCGATTCATTTACGGTAACTGTTCCCTCTATAAAGCGTACATCTGCGGGAATATCGTCTCCTGGCTCAAGGATAATAATATCACCCGGAACGAGATCTTTGCTATCAATTTTGAGGTGTTTGCCACCACGCAAAACGGTTGTTTGTTCTATTAAGTGACTTTTAAGGAGTTTTAATGCTTGCTCTGCGCGATATTCTTGAAAAAAGCTCAAAAGGCCGTTCACTATGACAATAGCGGCAATGATTATGGCATTGGAAAGATCTTTTAATACGAGCGATATGAGTGCAGCGACAATGAGAAGATAGGTAAAGGGTGAGTTGAATTGAGAAGCCAATAGCGATAACCATGAAAAGGGATGATCTTTAATATCATTTTTTCCGTATTTTTTTGCGCTATCAGCTACTTGGTTCTGAGAAAGCCCCGTAGTAAGCGAGGTGTTAAAAGTATCTTCTAACTGTTTAACTGAATAGGTACTATAATCTAAAATGTTCATGCTGATCCTTTTTTTAGATAGCATAACGCGTGCAGGGGTTTTTGTATATCGCCGCTCATCTAAAGGGGCAGAGAGGAGAGGGGAGATGAGCGGCGATATAATTTTAGTGCAGCCTTAGTCGAGCTTGAGCATCGATAAAATACTGTTTTAGGATAGTACGCTCCACGTTAGCGCCAGGATATACAAGCATACGTATCTGCTCGATTATTGCAGGATCTTGTAGATTGCTCTCTTCACATAATGTTATTAACTGCATAAAAAGCCTTGTTATAGTGCGACTACGTATGAGGGTGGGGGGTACGCTCCTCGATGAAAGCAGCGGCACGAGTTCGGTTATGCCCGCGACACCTTTCCTGGCTATCCCACTGCTGATACCATGAACAATGTTTTTGGCAATGGCTGTAACAACTCCCCTTGCACCACCAGTGGTGCCACTCATGGTACCCCCACTGGTTGCAATGGCTCGCGCAATGGTACTAGTCATCCCAAGAGGAATTCCAGGAGCGGTGGCACCAGCAATGCCAGTAGCAATGCGGGTGGCAATGCTACTGATAATCCCTGGAGCTGAAAGAGCGAAAATGCCAGTAGCAATCCCAGTTGCGATACCACTGGCAAGACCTTTGGTGATGCCAGTGGCATAGTTTCGGAATGATGAGATTTTTGTAGGCTTTTTGATATGACCGTCCTCTAATTCATCCATAAGCTGGGTGATGCCTTGGCTTATGCCCAGTTTAAGGTAATCGCGATACTGTTTTTGTGTATCGCATATCCCTCTTAAAAATTTAATAAGCTCCTTAACGCGCTTTGGCTCGCTGCTATGTGAAGAACTTGGATCATACTGCTTAAGAAGCCCATCACTGGTAAAACAATGCCTATTGCTGCGCGCAATGAAATCAGTAAAAAGACGCTTTTTTATGCCCAAAAGATGCACGTGATTAACTAACAATAAAGCCTCCATGCGATCGCAGGGATGTGCTTTGGGCGAATACAGTGTAAGGATCAAATTAATAACTTTATCTACCGCAAATGCGTGGGCGGCACTTACCAAGGGCTTTCGCAGCAGAGCTTCATCGTGCGATTCGGAGTATTTTTGTTGAAGCAGGTGGGCATGGGTTGTGGTAACTGTATTCATAGCCTGTTTAATAAAAGGATGATATGAAGCAGGCAGGCCAGTTGCAAGAGCAGTGCCCGTCTTGGGTAGCTGCTTGCACACGAACTGTTTTATCAAGGAACGCAGGGTATTTTTTTCCCCGCACGACTGTGGGCAGCCTTGCTGAGCATGTTCTGCTACAAGTTGTTGTAGGAGCTGTTTGTTTCCCTCTAATATCGCCTGGGTGCACTGCTCAATAATCTGCGTAACTTGAGATGCATTTGACCCATTGCGCATGAGTGCTTGTGCAACCCCTTGGGTATAGGGAGCTTTGAGTATGGCTGCTACCGTTAGCGGAGCGGATGCCAAAGAAAAATAAACAAAGAGGAGCAGCGTGATGAGCGAAAGTATGAGCTTCATAATCACCTAAACTGGTTTATTGGTAGAAAAAATGAATTTTAAGACGCAGCCGGTGCTTGGTCAAGATAGCCAAGCAACACGTTCTTGAGATAGGTCAAGCGCTGTACGCGGGCAGACGTTTCTTCCTTGAGACGAGCGTTATAAAAAAATATGCGTCGCACCCGCACCCATTCCAGAAAACCAACGATTTTTTGATAATGAGAAAGGGCAGCTATTTCAGCGTCAATTTCTTTAATAACTCCGCTTAATGCATTTCGTTCAGGGGCATTTTTATAGCCTTTGGTGTTCAAACTTTCAATGACGTCTTTTACGAGCACATCGTGAGGAGTGCGATAAAGATCCTCAAGAGTGCAATGTATTTTCCATTTTGACCAGCACGCATGGGTATTGAGCTTAGTTGTTAAATAGATGAGATACGATTGGGTACTGGCATAGAGTCCTAGCGTACAATACCCCAGAAAGCGCAATTTATGCTCCTTAACCCATTGCGTTGATTTTTTTACATAGCTCCGCATAAGATCATATAAGCCGGGAGCTATGGGTGCTCCCAACTGATTGCGATTAAGCCCAACTGAAGGCGGAAGTGAAGGAGAAAGTGGTTTTGTATCTTGCTGTGCTTGTAATTCGTTGACATTAATATTGAGGATTACCGGGCGATGCGCATTCTTAGCTGACATGAGGATCTGGGGAATATCAAGTTCTTTGAGTGAATCGCGTGTTGATTGTCGGAGGGTGCTCAAGGATGTAGAAGGCGTTTGAAGGGTTTGTTGTTCTAGCATACCGGCGTCTGGGTTGTCGTCATAGTATCGAATGCGAGAAATTTCCGCGTGGGGCAATTGGGTGATTGGTAAGGGCGCAGGAGCCAATGGCTGGGGCGGCGTTGGTGCAGAAGGCAGGAATGCTGTGACGACGGGAGACATCAACGCAGCAGCGGGAGCAATTATAGCTGCTTCAGCTGCAGTTCTTAAGATTGGTCCTAAGAGGAAACTTGCTTTGATGGTGGAAGTAACGGTAATAAGAAGAAGGGAAATGAAATACAAGGTCTTCATGTGACCGCCTTTCAAGAAAAGAGAAGTTATAAAGTTATTTAATGCTCGTACTACAGTAAACGATTTTCTCTATAATGACAAGAGAAATTCAAAATATATTTTTTGTAAAATGCGTGACAGGAAGATAAGCCCCTTGATAACGGGGTCTTTTCATTTTTTTTCGATAATTGGAAAAAAGAATCGTCTTTGATAATTGGCCTCGGAAGATATAAATGAGAACTTTCAAGAAAAAGTAGACAAAAGATATGGGTGGTGTATAGTACTACAGTGATTTCGCTTATAAAAATAAATTATATAATATAAACTGAAATGATTTCACATAGAATTGTTTCAGGGGGGCAATTTTGAATCATGAAAATAAGAGACTTAGCAATGTCGACAAAATGCAACGCGAGACTTGAGGTACCTGGTAACAGGTTGTACAAGGCGAAGCATCAGGGTGGGGGTGCGACATCATATAATTCAAATAATAGTGCCCCCACTTTGGCACACAAAATGCAGGGAATCCTGACTTTTATTAAACGGGACGAAACCTGTTATGCATTATTAGTACATAAAAGTTCTCCCGCGCTCATTGCTTTAGGGCGATTAATAGAGTCGTTATTCCCCTATAGATGGGAAGAACATCTCTGCTTATCGGTGCATATTCGAGTAACGAGTACGCGTGCAGTAAAAATTGAGCGGTTATCGGATTCATTGCTCATGATCACTGATCTGTGCGAGCCGGAGCGTACTGGTGTACTTATTCCGCATGCAGTATTGATTACTGTGCTCAACAAAGTTCAGGATGCCTCTTTTAAGTGGTTTGATCGTAATTGGTTTCCCGAGCAGTTTATCATAGAAATGGATCAAGAGTTTAATATCCTTATTATTCCGTCGCTTTTCAAGTGAAGCGCAAAATGATAGCCTTAGTTACTATAATAAGAGGTTTGCATGGCTATCTTACTCAAAGATCTTATTCCTCAGATCATCACGATACGTGTTGATTGGCGCGCCAATCTTCTTAATCACTGGGATGCTCTCATGGGGGCCCTGAAAACAAAAGTGCGTCTTGAAAAAATATATGATGATACCGTAGTGATTGGGGTCTATGAATCACACTGGATGCAGGAACTCTATCTGCTTTCCTCAGTACTTATCGATTCCATCAATACTTTTTTAGGTGAGCGACATATTGCTCATGTGCGGTTTAAGTTAGTACAAGAAAAGAAACGGCCTGAACGAACAAAAAAACTGAAAACTAAAACCCCGGGCTCGGTTGCACTTTCAAGGAGCCAACAGGATGCATTGGCGGCTATTAATGATGAGCAGCTTCGGCAAGCGCTTATCGGGTTCTGGGGCCGATGCAATGAGACTTATCAGTCAACTACCGCGGGTCAAGACCCGCGG
>PRDV01000014.1 GCA_003174035.1 Candidatus Babelota bacterium | reverse complement strand
AATAATTTCTTTTGCATGCGATTGTACTCGTAATGATCAATACAGTTTGCATGTTTAGTATAGCGAACTTAGAAAAGTCACGCAATGCTGAGGTCCTTTATGCAACAGGTAGTGCGCTTTACATTCTTAGGAATTCAAGGCCTTAAAGATAATTGAGAATTGCAGCAAATCCCAAGGTCCTTGCAAAGCCCGCCTCCAATTCATTTAATTCAATACATTTGCTTTTGAAAGAATTAATTGTTTCTAAAATTGGCAGTCGCTTTTCTAAAATCAGTTGCCGGTTTAGCTGTATAAATGATGAGTCCAGTAGCACCTTAAAGAGCGCAATGGAATGTCGATTCCCATTTGTATATACCTTTATTTGGTTAGCATCAATCTGATCATAGTTCCCAAGTCGTTGTTCGGTAGGTTTTTGTTCCCAAGTCGTTGTTCGGTAGGTTTTTTCTTGTGTCTGTTCAACATGCTTATTGCTGAATCAAGATAACTTGATACCGAAAATACTGCGGCATTGATTAGTGATATGTATATGGTGAGTGAAACATCTCCCCGCTCAATTAATACTGTCAATATATTTAAATTGTGTGACGTCGCATATGAGCCAATCTTCTGTTTTAATATATCATTCAAGACTTACGCACTTGACCAAAAACTCGATCAGATCTTGACAAAAAAATAAAACCGAGTTCCAATTTGAGAACCATTCAAGTATCTCAAAAAAAGGAAGCTCGGTATGAAAATTAGTGTAAGCGAAGTTTTAGGTTCAGTAAATACCCAATTGCCAGAAAAAATTCAACTCTACATGACGGGGCTTTTGAAGAGCGAAGGAAAGAAGAGCAGTGTTAGAATGGCAGACCAAATGGGCATTTCTCATGATAAGCTTTATAGAAGTCTTAATGTAGAAGGGCTATCTTATGAGGAACAGCAGGCATTCTTTATTGGATTGATTCGATTATTTGCCACAAAAGAAAACCCTGGACATCTTTGCGGAGATGATACTTGCATTCGTCGTTTTGCAAGAAGCATGGAAGGAGTTGATCAAATGCATAGTTCTATAGAGGAGCGAGTTGTAACAGGCCAGTGCCCCGTAGTTTTGTGTTGGAGTAATGGAGAAGTCACTATACCTGTTGCCTGAGATTTTTGGTTATCCAAAAAAAGTGTTAGACCAAATGAATTTCGCACTAAAACGCGAATTATGCGTGATCTTATTGCTCAGATAGCCTTTAAAATATCGTTTAATTACGTATTGCTCGATGGATTGTATCAATCTGACGCCATGATGGATTATTTAGATGACTTAAAAATTCATTTTTTGATGAGATTGCCCCGCAACCGTACAATCCGCTTACTAGAAGGAGCTCCAGCCTTTAAAATTGGCGACCATTGGGCTTACAGGCTTTCACGGAATCAACGATCTAAAACGATGACTGGTTTTTTGAATGGCAAGTTACGATATATTGCAATCGAAAAGCGAAAAAACACAGGTGGAGACTATGAAACGGTCTTTCTAATCAGTAATTTTGAAAAGGCAGCCAAAGAGTATCTTTCGATTTATATGCTTCGGTGGGACATAGAGCAACTATTCAGAACTTCAAAACAGTCATTGGGCCTGGGAGATTGCCAGGCTATCAGTCTAAAAAAAACAGAGACTACACATGTTTTCAGTATTTGCAGCTTTCGCAATTGCCGATTCAGTAAACAATATATATCATTTGTCTTGTACTGGTGATGGGATAAGATACCTTAAAGACTTTATATCAGAAATCCCAGAGATACATAAAACCACTGCTCATGGAGTTTTATATGCTATTGCGTAAGTCTTGATCATTTAATTTATAGCCACCATTCAGTAGTTTCTTGAGAAATACATCTTCTGCGATAAATGGTTTATCATGCTGCCCAATATACACCTTGTTAATGAATGCTTCTAATTCGGCCTTATTTTTTTCATTTTCATTGGCGTAATCTATGAGCCAGCGTATTGCTTCATCTGAGCACCAATAGGCCGCTATATTGATTTTGCTTTGTGGAAATTGTTGGCTTAATGTATTAATGATTGTTGTTGTCGTTTGGAGAAGGTTGAGGAAGGAGTTAAATTCTTTGTTAACCAATGCTAAAGCAGTAATATTCATTAGTGCTTGGATAAACTTAGTGAGATCGGTACATAATCTATGATTAATGCTTTGAGCTCGGTTGGTAGGGAGGATGAAGTGTGGTCGACCAAAAACTGCGAAAATACGGGCTAAAGACTCACCAAAAGCCAGGATAGTTTATCTGGTAAGGATAATGCCACCGGAGAGGAAATGCCACTCGCACTCAACCTTGTGCCACCAAAAAGCGTTGATACTTAATTTTGGCCTTTACTATTTTTGGTCGAGAAAAGTCTTTTGAAGGGCCTCAAGCTCTTTTAGCTCTTCATCAAACAAGGAAATTCCCTCATTTTTTATCTGAGTCAAGGGACTTAATCCAAACGATATGTCTTCCTGAGTTTTGCAATGTTGAACTGCTTTTTGAGTGGTAAATTTTGCTTTCTCTAGCTCTCCCATGCTATACCAGGACTGAGTGGCCATCCACAAGTCATCAGCTGTTTTTGCCATTGCATGACAACGTTTCGTTGCTTCGAGTCCAATGTCCTTTACCGACTTATCGGTACAACGGGTTGCTACATTTCTATAGTCCTTACATGTATTAGCCAGGTTAAATGCATTACGTGCGGCGAATATTGCTTTCTCATAGGACTTCAATCTTATAAAACCGATGATAGCTTCCGAAAAATGTTGAGCTGTATGAGCAAGTAACAGGCTTGCTTCTGCCCCCCTCACTTGGGCCGTATTAAGTCTTAATGTATGGAAATGATCAGCACAGTGTGATGCATCTAATGAGTTTTTTATAAGACTAAAACATTTCTCTATTACCGCTTCACGGTCATTTTGAGCGATAACATTAATTAAGGCTAAGCACTCCAAGGTATCCTGAGCAAGCTCAATAGCTTTTTTAATTGCTCTTTCACAGTGCGCTTTATGGTGAACGGTTAGAACACTGCATGTATTCATTGCATCAGGAAAATATTTAATGGTCTTAATTACTAATTCTGCCGCTTCTGTCGCTAGTTCTGACAATCCTGACTCTAAGAGCATCGTGAGTGCCCGATTGGCAAAAGAATTAAGCTTAGTATTTTTCAGAAGAGCTCTTCCAGCTTTTGCAAGTGAATTTCGCTCCTCTATTTCGATGTTTTCGATAGTACCGAACCCAAAATTTTGGATGATAGCGTTTAAGGTATTCCTTGATTTCTTCTCTTCTTTTGGGATGAGTGACAATAGAATCCAGCGCGCTGCAGCTTGCATGATCTTGACTTTCTTATTTGCTGGCTGGGCCTCGACTTCTTTGATAAGCGCCGCGCCGAGCAGGGCCATCGCATCTTTCTCTCCCTGTTCCGCTGCTTTTCTATACCATTGTTTTGCTTCGAGTGGGGTACTATTTTCAATGAGTTTTTCAGCATGAAGTATTCCTAGAAAAAGTAGAGCGCGCGGATGATGTGCCTTGGCGGATTTTAAAAAGTATTCGTATGCTATTTTTTCTGACTGCTTAGGCACCGCTTTTCCCTCATGAAAAAGCATACCAATCTCATAAAGGGCGTCCGTATGTTCATTGCAAATTGGTGACCTGAAATGCGTTAATGCTGCCTGGTCTGACTGGGGAACACCAAGACCTATTCTGAATCGCCTTCCTAATTCTACAGCGGCTTGGGCATTTGAAGACGCCTTTAATGTTAATTGGCTGCAGTATTCTTGTTGAATACGATCATAAAAGAGCGAAGAAACAGCCTCGAACAGATCAAGCATTTCCGGTAAGCCATTTGATTGAAAAGCTCTCAAGGTAAGATCGCATGGTCTTATCATTTCTTTTTCCAAGAGCATATCGAGGGGTAGTTTTGAAGAGTAGGTATCTGTTTCTGATGTCATGGCATAGGGGCCCACAAAATGAGTATAGCCAAACCGTGGTTGTTGAAGTTTGGAAATAAGTATCTTGAGGCAATCAGCGGTGTTATAGGTATCTGGCAAAACATATTCAAGTCCTTTTAAGATTTGAAAAGCGAGCAGGTGCGCTGCTGATAGTGTGTCCTTATATTCTTCCATTGAATAGAGGAATGCAGGTTTTTCTTTAAAACACCATCGTGCAACGTTGTTAAAGGAATCGAGATCTGGGTTTGCCTGGATAGCTCTGGTGAATTCGCCGATCCAGTATTTTCTCGCCTCATGTACTTCATGGAGCGCATAATAATCTAGAATTTTGCGTAGCTCTTTTAAACGTGGTTTTGTTTTGCTTTCTTTCAGTTTAGATTCCCAATATCCTTTTTTTTGAACATCATGAAAAAGTGGGTCATGAGAATAGAAATTCACTAAACGAATGCTGTCTTTGACAGATATTTCAGTAGTAGCATGTAAGCGATCTTCAATAACAGTAAGCACCTGGAGTGCTTTCTCTGGATCAAAGGTATTTAAACCCCCGATAATTGATTGAAAGCCTTTAATATCGGCTTGTGGTAACGCTAGCAAGTTAATTGCGTGTTTTGTATGGTCAGTTTTGATCGTGTACATATGAGGTGCTAGATCGGCCAATTCGCAGCGAGCGGGCACATAGCGCATGAATGAATCTGCATCGACCATAACGGCATAAAGATGTTTTTGTAGGTCAGCAAAGTTAACGAAGTTATTTTTAAGAAAGCGCACGAGATCTTTTGCAGGTTTTGAAAACTGGGGATCGGCAATGAAATCATTGATTGAAGTTATTCGTTCATCGTGCGGACGTGAATCTAATTCATAAAGGCTTCGATGAGAAGTATAAAAATCCACAAGATTGAGCTTGTGTTTAACCGTGAGGAATTCAAGACTCGCAGCAGCTTGCATATTCCATTCTAAAAGGAGCAGCAGTAAAGCCATTCTTGCCTTTTGTGGCATCTGAGACTCATGAAGCGTAGAAAAAAGAGAGGGCGCTTTTTCAACGATGGCACGGCGCACTTTTTCAGCGATCGTAATCTGTGCTTTTTGCCCAGGGATATCATCAAGTGATACATGGGGGATGACGAACCAGTCCGAAAGGGCAGTGATTTCATAGGGCGCATACCAAGGTTGATGCGTGACCGAAAGATTTCGTTTTACCTCGTCATAATCAATAAAATTAGGAAAATAGTACATGGTTTCAATATCATCATTAAGTTTGAAGATTATGAGAACAAAGCCTTCGGGAACAGGTACTCTCACTTTCGGTTTTGGTGCCTTCTTATCTGTAATGGTTACGTTATACAGGCAATCTAGGTGATACACGCTAATTTCTTTGTAGGTATAGGCTGTGCCATGATAGCGAAGCTCAACTAAATCTCTGCGCAAAGGGCTGTTGTATTTAGCATGTTGTGCAACATAGTTTTCAGGGTCTTTAGTGCTTATTTTCCCCTCATGAGGAATAGTTTCTTTGTGAGATACTATATGACCACGCTGAAACTGTATTATTTTCCCTTCACGGGTGGCGTAATAAATAGTATAACAACCTTCTGGATAAGATGATGATTTTGCGGTTGGCTGACTACGGTCACGAGAAGGTGCTTTTTGTGGGGTGGTTAGCCCTTCTTTGCTATGTAAAGTCACGGGTGAGCCATGTGTAATATAACTAATATTAGTTTCTTCTGAACCAAATATGCGAATCTTTTGTTGAATCGGCATAGTGCTATCTATCACTAGTTTATAAGGTTGCCCCACTGTGGGGCGTAAATAAAGCGAGAAGAGCTGTGGGTGTGGTTTTTTTTGTAAAGCCAAACGCTCGATGCTCGGGGATAAATCAATGTGGGGAGCTGCCGTTTCAAAGGAGTCAGCAGATAGTTTCTGACTGGACCTCCAATCAGCATGTCTTTTTTTTTCATCTGCTGAAATTTCTTGAGATGCAATCTTTTCCATGCCATGTACATAGTGGCCTATCATAAAAAAAATAATATAGAATATGTTCATCGTCTCCTCAGCCTCCATTGGTGTTTAAGGGTAAAGAGAGTTTTATCGACGTAATAATAGTTACCCTCAATGAGCTCTTTAAAATCACTGAT
>PRDV01000048.1 GCA_003174035.1 Candidatus Babelota bacterium | reverse complement strand
AGCTCTAATTGCTGTAATTGGGGGCAGTGCTTGAGTAAGTCTGCAGGGATAGCAGTTAATTGGTTATTAGAAAGCTCTAATTGCTGTAATTGGGGACAGTGCTTAAGTAAGTCAGCAGGCATGTCAGTTAATTGATTATCCCTTAAGTCAATTATCTGTAATAGTTTAGAATCAATATCATATTTATAAAGCTTATAAATCGAACAAAGGTGGCTAATGGAAAGTTGCCTTAGCAGTACCGCTATTTCACATACAAATACTTTAGCCTTATCAATTCTATCGAATTCAAAGAGATCCTTTAGCCAATGAGTTGGTTGGGGTATGCCTTCAAGGTATCGATTGTATAAAAGATAAAAGTAACGATTGATTTCTTTCTGAATTTCTTCGTTAAAGCCACTGAGATCAATATCTTCATCCTTACTTAATTGAACGAAGTATCTGGCTAATCCTAAAATCAGAGATTTGGGAACTTCGATAAAATCTAATTCAAGAAGCAGTTGTCCAGCTTGTTCTACAGTAAGTCCCTTTTCTAAGAATGCCTTATAAGCAAGAGTCGCCGCTTTACGCTCAGAGACAACAGGCATAAATTTAAGAGAATTAAGGATGTCAACAAAAAGAGGCAGCAAATCAGGACTAATGTTATTAAGCGTAATAATAGGCCTTTGTTGTTCATCGTGTGATTTTACCAAACCGTTCTCAATCAGTTGAGTATACCAAACTTGGGGTAAATTATCCTTCCTGAGGATAGCCTTTTTGGTGCCGGCCTTAAGAACAATACAATCGTTATCAGGATTGCTGTCGGTATCTACTTCCATCGCAGCTAGATTAGGAATTAAGAACATAAAACATGCTAAAATCAGTACTGGTTTTTTCATGGCATCCTTCTTCTTTCTTCAAAAATTTATTTGTTCTTTTGCATCATTATTTTTGCGTACGTCCCAGCTTTTTTTATCGGACGAATGGGCTTTCTAGCCAATTTTGTTATTCCTGAGGTCTTGCTTACCTACTGACGAAGGAGACCAGTAAGAATTTTTTTAATCAGCATAGTATTCCTTTTTTCAAAAAAATAATTATTTATAGTAATAGTTTATAGAAAATATCGAATTTGTCTACAGGCTTTTGGGGCACCAGTCAGGTGTTTTCCGCAGATGCAATTCCTGGCCAGAACGAAACCGGCTCACCAGAAATCGAGTCTTGGGCTCTTGGAGTCCCTTCCTTGTCTAAGTAAGGTAACAATGGAAAAATGCTTCTGTTGTTCAGCAAGATTTTCAGCTGTTTCTCCTTTAAAATTGAGCATATCTTTGTTGGCACCCGCTCTTAAAAGTAATGCGACTTTCATATAATCTCCCTTTTGTGCAGCACTATGCAAAGCCGTCTGTCCAATACTATTAACAGCATTAAGTATATCATGCTTTAGTAGTGCATCACATCCTATGAGACTGTCAAGAAGGCGAACAAGACCTCTATAATGCAGTTGTAATACAGCAACATGCACAAGAGATTGCCCGTGTCTGTCCTGTTCAGTTAACAACGCCATACCTTTTTTACTCTCCAATAAAGAACGTAACGCGAGCGAAAAATCTTCTGTATCTGATGAAGCGTTAATGTAGTGACAGAGGGCATGAAAAACTGTCTCTCCATTGTCATTTCTTATAGCCGTATCAGCATCTGCTTCAAGGAATAAGGGAACCAGTGATGGATGGTTGATGGCCGCAAGATGAAAAGCGGTATTACCGTGCAAGGTCGTTCTCATCTGTAATAATTCTTCCCAATCTGCGTGTTTACGAATTTGCTCTATGAGCATCTCTACGTAATCAATTGCACCAGTTTCAGCAGCAACATGCAAAGGTGTATAACCCTACAAATTTTTTACCATTACAGAAGCACCCTGCTTAAGTAATGATGCTAGAATATTTTTCTCCAGCCTATGAGTGCACACTATATGTAGTGCGGTGTTCCCCGCAGCATCTTGCGCATCAATAATCTTACGTACCATATGATCGTTATCAGCCAAAAGGACCTGCACAAGCTCAAAATCAAAGCATGCTTCGTGAAGAGCAGTTTTTTCATGAAAATTTAATAATCCTTGACCAGCACCCTTTGTTAACAAGAGAGATGCTATTGCGCTCACTCTGGGCATTCTCCAGTTACCATAAAAATCATCTAAATTCTGCTGCTCACAAAGAACAAAGGAAGTCGCTACATGTAACGGTGTATTCAAAAGTCTGTCCTGCTTATGGAGTAGATCTGGACAGAGACCTAATAATAGTGCTACCGCTTCCTGACAATTGTAAGCAATAGCAAGGTGAAGAGGGGTAATTCCTCTAAAATTTGGTAACAACAATGTAGTAGGCAAAGACTCTTTAAAAAGATTAAGCAAAGCGATGACTTCATCTTCAGATCTATCATCAGAAAATGCATAGTGCCAAATAGATTTTCCATTGAGTGGATTGCGAGTATCTGCTGCTCTTGCTGATTTAAGGAGTTCCTTAACAATTTTCATGTTCCCACTTTTAACGGCACCATGCAGAGCCGTGCAACCCTCTTCAATCCAATGCCAAGGCTCTGCACCTTTTGCTAATAACTCACAAACGAGATCATACTGATCTCTCACTGCAGCAATATAGAGCTGCCTCTGAATATCAGAAAGCTCTCCCACCGCTCCATCTGAATAAGCTTTTGGAGTTAATCCGAACTTTTTATCCTTAATGCCTTGGCTAAACCCATAATCTTCTAATGCCCTTACGCTAGCACTATCTCCCCTTGCATGCGCATAATGAAGCGCAGTTTTTCCTTGTGTATCTTGCACATCTTGAGCTGCCCCCCATTTTAACAAGATGCGCACGGTATCACTATTACCCTTTTTAGTAGCAATGTGCAAAAGGCTATCTCCTGCGCTATCATCTACACTTTCCCAGCCACGAAACAGTTCCTCTTCAATAGCTATAATATCGCCGCCCATGTTACTCAATAGGAGATCAGTTATTTCGGCATTGCCATACCTTACCGCCCACCAAATATGGTGGGGAACTACAGGAAATCCTTGCTCCATAAGATAGATTACCATTTCAGTATTTTTTTTCTTAATTGCCTCAATGAGGATAGCTTTTAATTCATTTCTGTAGCTATCATCCCACAACCACATTTTTTCGCTATCTCGATCAATGAGCATCCTTAATATGTTTAGATTATTTGTCGCAAGCCTGAGCAATGATGGGGCATCCCAGAATGCATCGTAAGGTCGATCAAAAGAAATAATAAAATTTCTGGACTTTAGTAATTCTTCAGCAGCTTCTATAAAATTAAAAGTCAAAGCTACATGCAAAGGTGTAAGCCAGTTATCAACAGCATAATCTTCATTTTCATTGATTAAATGGATCACATTTTCAAGCTTCCCCTCTATTATTGCTCGATGGAGCCGGGGAAGGCTAAAATAAGAAGATTTTTCATCAAAAGAAAAAGATTCCTTAAAAAGCTCTCTGGTTCGGAGTCGGAACTGATCTTCTAAAGCATCAAATTTCTTTTCTTCATCCTCATTCTTTGGCAATGAGGGACGCAGCGCGTAGACATAATTGAAAGGATTCAAACAAAAGCTATCTGGTATGAGCAGACCGTCAGTAATACCATAACCACTTATATCTTTGATATAGTTTTCATGCTCAAACAAAAAGCTCATGAGCGCAAAATTTCCTAAAGCACAAGCCCAATGCAACGGAAATCTACCAAAAAAGTCCGGTTCCAATCTTTCCTCTTGATCTACCAGCATCTTCGCAATAAGCACATTTCTCTGCATTATTGCAACATATAAGGGCGTCCAACCCTCATAATCTTTCGCATGGATATCCTTTTTTATCGAGAGTTTTTTGCAGAAATTTCTGAAATTAGTGTTTGTCTCTTCGCCTACATCATAGCAAGCAAAGAGCAATTTTTTTTGATCTTTACTCAAAAAAGGGCCGTAGGCTGCGATAACATGTAAAGGAGTTAAACCAAGGTCAGCTGCGAGGATATTGCGGACATCGTGATACGTACAATAGAAATCTAGCAAAGCCCTTTTCTGCAGACCAACAACCGTAAGTTGAGTATCATGGTCTGCTGAATTGACTTTTTCCATCCCTAAGGCAAAAAAGGACATACAAAGCATTAGAGACAATATGCTATCGTAAAAGACCATTAGTGCTATCTTCATACAGATCTTCCTTCCCCACAAGCTGAGGACTTTCTATTGCACTTAGTTTATCGCCTTTTTTTAGGCTGCGCCAGCCACAAAGATCAAAGCCTAACTCCAATGGGGCTTGGTCCATCGTTAAAAATCAACCCATTTGGAGGGCTGTTGCAAATTACTTTTTTGCAGATAAGCTGATTGGTGAAGAGCAAAAAAGACCGTCGGTAGACTGTCAATCGACGTAGAAATCCTATTAAACATTAAATATTGACAGTCTTACTCCTTTTTTAGCATCCTTTTTATAGAAACCCTCTTGTCTAGGAGACACTACTATGATAAAGCACTTGGTTACTCCCTTAGCACTTGGATTGCTTTCCATAAGCCCTGTGCAAGCTGATGTATGCGATGGCCTTCTTGGCGGGTTTTGCGGCTTCACAGCAGGCCTTATAACGAGCGCAGCGCTTGCTAATAACTGCAATCGATCTCGGGTTGTTGTCTATGAAAAGCCGGTTGTCGTAGAAAGACCGGTCGTTGTAGAGCGGCCATGCGTAGTTGTTGAAAAGCCTTGCGTCGTAGATAGAGAAGCTGAGCTTGCGTGGCGCGAAGAGAATATACGACGCGCAGAACACCATCAACGGCGCAAAGAAGCTGCAATGCGCAAACAAGAAAGAGAACAACAAGAGGCACTTCAACGCAAGCCAAAAAAAATCATCGAAAAAACAATCGTCAATGTAACGTCCGATGATAGCGATCTTAAGAAACGGGAACTCGCTTTGAAAGAAAAGCAAGTCGAGCTTGAGCTTATTAAGGAAAAGAAAGAGCTTTTAAAAGAAGAAAATAGAAAAAACGAGCTCCGTCTAAGAGAACGAGATTTGGCTCGTAGGTAGTAAGCAACTTAACCAAAAATAATGAGCCACATTTTTATAATGTGGCTCATTATTTTTTTTGGATTGATACGTTTTATTTGGAAGCGTTATTCTCACGAGACTGCTCTTTTTGTTCTTTAGTAAGAATTTTTTCTGCAACGCGGGCCGCTTTACCAATGCGGTCTCTCATATAATAGAGCTTCGCACGGCGAATTTTACCTTTACGCAAGAACTCCACTTTTTCAATAAGCGGCGAATAATAAGGGAACACACGCTCCACAGCAACAGAATTTGCGCCTATTTTGCGCACGGTAAACGTCGTTGCGATACCATTTTTGCGCATTGCAATCACGTCACCTTCGAATATCTGCGTACGTTCTTTCTCGCCTTCTTTGATTTTTTGAGAAACACGTATTGCATCACCTACGGTAAATGAATCGAACTTGCGGTCCATTGTACCTATCTGCATAATCGTTTCTCGCGTATATTTTTTTGCTTTCATCGTAAGTCCTCTGAACAATAGTTAATGTTGTTTAGTATACGGGAATTTTTTGCTTTTGTCATGTTTCAGTGGCCCTTAATATTTGAGGCAATTTCTTCAGTGCCTCAACAAACGGATGGACAGTTATTGAATCGTGATATTCATAGTGGCTCCCTCCATATAACATATGCACCTGAGCTTCAGGATAATCATCCTTAAACTTTTTCAAGCCAGCCAATGCCCTTTTTTCTATATGATCTCCCCGTTTTATTTCGAATGCATGTAAACCATTTTTTCCATACAAAACAAAGTCGACCTCATCTCCTGAAGAGGTTCTCCAAAAATGCAGAGAATAACCCAAATTATAATAATCGTTCACCGCCCGTACCGACTGAAAAAAAAGTGTTTCAAGCCCTGCTCCATCAGATTCTTTTGCACTATCAAGTGGCCCCATGGGACGTGTAGCCTTAAAAACCCCCACATCAAAGTAGAAAAATTTTTTATGCGCAACCATTTTTCTCTTAGCTCGTTTAGTAAAAGGAGTTATGCATTCTGCTAACAGCAAATCCTCTAAAATAGTGAAATATGAGCTAACAATCCTACGATCTATCCCCAACTCTCTTGAAATTTCGGAATAATTTACCAGCTGAGCTTGAGAAAAGCTCGCCACCTCTAAAAACTCAATAAATGAATCCAGATGGCGACTTATGCCTTCTTGTGCGACTTCCTCTTTTATGTACATCTGTGCATAGGACTCAAGATACTTTTCTGGATGCGGACGTGCGACAGCTGATGGCAGTAATCCAATCCTTAAAGCATCACTCAAATCAAACGACTCACCCATTTCTTGAATAATTAATGGATGCATAAAGTATCGTAATGCTCTACCAGCAAGAAGATTAACCCCTTTTTTACGCAGAGATCGAGCGCTGGAGCCGGTTAAAATGAATCGAAATTTTTTGTGTTCGATAAGTCTATGTACCTCATTAAGTAGCTGTGGAATCTTCTGCACTTCATCTATAATTATCCAATCATCATAATTTGATGGGATAAGCGCCTCTAGTCGACTCGGTTTAGCACGAAGCCTAGAATAGATTGAATCATCAAGAAGATCTAGATAAAGAGCATTGGGCAAACTTGTTTTTAAAAATGATGTTTTCCCCGTTCCCCGCGGCCCAAATAAAAATATGCTATAACGCTCATTCAACGGTAAAGATAAAATTCTGTGAAAATACATGACAAATTCCCTAGATTTCTGGCAACATTATTAAGAATTTACCGGATTTTTGTCATAATTTCAAGAAATTTTCTTAAAAAATGTCGTGCGTTTGTACAAAAATCATTAAAATCTGTCAAAGCTAATGACAAAATTGGTCGACCTCTAACTAGATCATGCCAAAAAAATAGTGTAAATAATTACTTCGCATTCATTTTTTATCCTCTTTACTTAACAACTCGAAGAGTGCCTTCCTATGCTCGTTCTCAAATGTTGTAGCTAATTCCTTAGCACGGAGATTTGTCTGTTGTCCCGAAGCTCTTACAAGAAAGCCAAGAGCGTCACCTATTCTTCGTGCACTCAGTTTTCCCGAAAGTATTTTCTCACAATAAATCTTACCCACATAAGCGGCAGCAATGAGTTCAGCATCCGCATCCGAAGCCCGTTCGGTAAATACTTTCATATAAGAATCATCAGCACGATCTCTATAATAATAGTATTTATAATCCTCTGCACTGGAGAGAGTATTGATAGGACCGGCAGTTTTTAGAAAATATTCAAAAGCCTTTTCGTGATCTACGGGCATACCATGCCCGTAATAGTGCATCTCTCCTAGAGAAATCCAGGATAGAGGTAGTGGCTTATATTCTTTTAATACTTTCGCACAATCTATTACTTTCTGAAAACAAGCTGCAGCTTTGTCATACCTTAAAGCCGCCTTTACATAAAGCTCTCCCAGATAAGTAACATGCATAAGGTCCTTCACTGCATCTAAGCCTGCTAGCTCATCAGCACTTATTTTTTTGCTGCTATCAGAAGCTACCAAAGCCCGCAATTGCCTAATACGCTCCTGCAAGAATTTTTCATGATCCTTTTGCCTACGAACTTCCTCCAAATAACGAACCAATTCCTCATCATTATTTTCTCGTACAATGGCAAGGATCGTCATACCATTCTTATCAACAATATCCGTATTGGCGCCCTTTTTAACAAGACGTTTGACAACATCTGCATGCCCACATAAACAGGCAATGTGCAACGGAGTAAATCCAAAACCACAAACCTTATCCTTCTGCGCACCTCTATCGAGCAACTCCTGCACAATGACACCATTTCCCAGGAATGAAGCCAGATAGAGAGCGGTGTTGCCCTCTTTATTGACTTCATCGATACCAAAATTATTTTTCAGTAAAAAGAGCAATCCTTTTAGATCTTGCCGCATACATGCTTGATGAACTGCATTATCTCCAGCCTTATCTTTCTCATACTTTCCTGAACCAAGGGTATCGACAACATCAAAATGACCCCGCAAACAGGCAAGCATCCATGGCGTTTTACCAAACTTATTCTTGATGTTCGCTTTGGCACCTACCTTGAGAAGCCGTTTGACGCACTCAGCATTCCCTTTATATGCTGCTATATGCAAAGCAGTATTGCCTTCATCATCTTGCCGATCAAAAAAATCTTTTCTTTGTTGCTCAAAGGATCGATCCGCGACTTTGCCTGCCTCCACGGCAGTAATCAAATCATTAAGTAAAGTAACTGATGAAAGAAGTACGGCTAAATGCAGAGCCGTCCTTCCACCTGCACGTCGATCAAATAAAGATCCTACAGCACCGTGGATAGCCAATCTGATACTATGTTCCCCGCCACTTGGGACTGCCATTTCATACACATCTGATTGTTCATTACTTTCCTGCTTGAGTAACATTCTTGCTAACTCTAATCTACATTCTTCAAGACGGAAAAGAGGAGGTAATTGATTCATCGAAGAAACACTCTCAAGTTTTAATCGCTCTACCAGTGATCTTAAAAAAGCATACTGTCCTAAAGGCGCATGCGCCAGCAACAGCAGTATTCCCGCTACATTGCCCTGCATAACCGTATAATCAAGGGCACTTATACCAAAAGTGTCTCTTGCAGTTATTGCTGCACCCTGTTCAAGTAAAAGTTTCAGGACATTATTTTGACCAAAATAGCTTGCTATCATGACAGGCGTTGCACCTGAAAAATCAGAACCATCCTTATCAAATCCTACCTCTAAAAGAAACTTCACGACATGGCACATGCCAAGTCTACATGCTTTGACTAACAGAGCAGTCGCACAGCCCGCGATTTCCTTTTGTTTTTCCGGATCAGATTCTGTTTTTAAAAGCTCCGGCGTTCCAATCACCACCTTTATATAGTCAAGAACAGAATCGATCTCTTCCATTGCCACAATTTCCTCAACCAACTCTTTACAGCATCCCCTTTCTACATACCATGCGCAGAGGATTTCATTGCAGTTCTTAGCAGCCTCTAGGAACAGTTTATCACCATCTGCTCGTAGCAGGTCCTGCACTGCTTTCTGTCCAAGAAAATAATCCAAAATTTCTTTTAATCCCTTTGTTACTGTCCGTTCTACTGCCTTAATGTCTATGTTCGATCCCTGTGCAACAAGATAGCGTACAACAGCTAGATTGCCTCCATCGCATGCGTCAATCAAGCACGAGGGTGAAAGATCAAGCCTTGCTCCCTTGTCTCGTAATAACCTCACACAATCGAGAGATCCGACCTTGCAGGCATAATGAAGCGCTGTTCTTCCCGAGGTATCCCGCTGATTAATACTCATACCAGCATCTAACAGTAGCGCTATCATGGCGAGTCTGCCTTTTTGCGCTGCCACATGTAATGCCGTTCTCTGTTGACCATCCACGGCCTGCTTATCGATTCCTTTTTTCAGTAAATAATCCACAAAATCTACGTCATCACGCTCAACTACGAGATGTAAAAATGGTTTTTCTGGAGCTGTGTACTTATAAAGCTCCTGGGATACGGGCCGAGGCCGGTATTTCACCTCAAGAGAGGCTCCTTTCTCGATAAGATAGGTAACAAAATCAGTATCTCCCTCAAGGTAAGCCTTAATTATCAAAGGACATCCATCCTTATCGAGAGCTTCTATCTTTGCATGGTGATCTATAAGAAATTTGACCAGTTCGCGATCTTTCTTTTCATATGCAGCTATAATGAGTTTATCGCCACCCTTACCAAGCGCTTCAACGTTTGCTCCACTTTCAATAAGATATTTCAAATGCGTTAGATCATTTTTCTCAAAAGCTACCCATACCATGGTCAACCCATCTTTATTTAACCCCTCTAACTTGGCACCATGATCAATAAGATACGCCACCAAATCAAAATACTCTCTCTCAAATGCATCTACGATAAGTTTGCGCCCATTCAAACAAGTTGTTTCCAAATTTGCTTTTTTGTTGATCAAATATCTTACCAATTCGTTATCGCCCTTTTCAAAAGCATGAGCAAGCAGCGTCAGGTTTTCGGCGTTTCGAGATTCCATAGCTGCTCCCGCATCAACCAGAAGCTGCACAACGTTTGAGTGGCCATTCTTGCAAGCGATATGCGCAGGTGCTATTCCCTTGTAGGGCTTCATTTCCTTATCTACACCACGCGCAAGCAAATAAGCAACCACACCAGCTTGACCATGCTCACACGCCAGATATAAAGGAGTTGTTCTTGTAGCCTTATCACTCACCTGCACGTGAGCACCTAGTTCGCATAGATATTTTACCGTCTCAACTCTTCCATTCTGGCAAGCATAATGGAGCGGTGTCATCCCTTTTTTATCATAGCTCCCTTTGTCAGCACCTTTTTTGATGAGAAATTTGACAACCAAATCAGTTCCATACGCCGCTGCTTCATGAAGTATACTCTCATCAAGAGCACTCTCTCTTATTAATGGACCATGCAGCCTGGTAAAAAAATCATTGAACTCTGTTGTATAGTTCTTTTCAAGAATGGAATTAATGCAATTAAATGCCTGGCGCAGATTTCGCGCAACACCGTCTCCTCGTATATGCATTACCGCTAAATAAGATAAGGCTGCCATCTTGGTCTCTTCATGGTCTTCCTGCTGTGACGCCTGAATAAAATAACGAGCTGCTTTACTTCTATCGTTGCCAAGATCGGATGCATGATAGTAAATTCTACCTAAATAATAGCGGGCAGCAGCCTGCGTATCTTTCTTTATTTCTTGCTCAGCAGCTATCTCAAAATGAGATTTTGCCTCATACATAACCGCTGACGTGCATAAGCCCCGGTAATGTAAACAGCCCAGATAGTAATGGGCATCAATGCGAGCTTGTTCATTATCATGCTGATTGATAACTTTTTTAAATAACTCATACGCTTCGTTATATTCCTTTACCGATCCCTTAGAGTGAAAAAGCAGTTTTCCTTGCTCAAGCTCTAATTGCGCTGAAATACAGTTTTTTAGATACTCAATTTCGCCAAAAATAGCTTTCTTTTCCATCGCTGCAATAGATGCATAGGCAAGAAAAAGTATGCTGTACCAATTTTTCATCATTTCTATCCTTTTGTTGAATCAGTAGCCCACGCTACAACATTTCCATTCCTCATAAAGCAACTCTGCGTTTACTGCTTTCAGTAGAACTTCCAACTCATCCATCCCATGAATCTTAGCTATCGACAACAAAAAAATTAATAATAAATCAGTTTTTTTGTACATCACGTACTCCTTAGATATAACAAGGTTTGCGCTCTATGCATTTCTGTCGCGGGCACCACTTTTCCTTAAACGGTGCGTAATTAACTCTACCCAACCCTCCAAAATAGATCAACCCATAATCGACCCAACTCAATAAAAAATATTATATAAAAAATATTGAAAAGTTTCTCATTGAAATGTTAAGATGAATTTGTATGCGTGAACATGAAGAATCATCAGTTTCAAAAGATTCAATAAAGAATGGCTGCTGATACTCAAAAGATTCGAGATCTAGCAATAATTGCATAATTTAATAGGAGTTCTCATGCTAAAAAAAATAACAATCTTCGCTACTAGACAAAGCTCGTATTAGTTCTTGAACAGTTCTTTCTTTTTTCCCCAGTAGAGGTACAAGTGCTAAAAGATACGGCTTATATCCAAAAATTTTTCCCGGATGTGTGCCAATGCAAAGCATATCACCACATGGATTAAATTCCATTGTACGAATAGTTCGACTGTTACTCAATGGTACAAGAATCTTTTTTATGCAATCAAAAAGCAACAGCGTAATTTTTTCAGATCCCATTAGACTGAGAGCGATGATATTTCCCATAGGACTGATCGCTTGAACTTGAACGATACGCGAATCTGTATCCTCAGCTCTGGGAAAAGTAAGGATTATTTTATAGGATGCATCTTTGAGATTACGAAGCCCTAACCCATATGCTCCTATCAATGCAAAGTCGGCATTGGCGCATGCACTTATATGATGTACAATAGGAAAGTTCGGACATTGGAACCCACAATTTTCATCTTCCGTTTCTAGAGAAGCACAAAATGCCCTATCGCCACCCATTGTTACGCCCAAAGTAAGTCCATTCTTATTAAAATGCAGAGAAGCTATTCTTCCTAGATCCAACGTACTATCGCTATCCCGAAATGATGTCCCAACATGCCACCACAACGTCCTCAAATTCTCCGGTACTCGATGTGCTTGAAACTCGTCGATATTTTCACCACATTTTATTTTATATTTACTTCAAAAACCATGACCCCTCTATTCAGTTTGCATAAGATAGTTCATTATGGCAATGGCATACAATTGCTTGTTCTACCTTCTTACAACATTGAAATATCTCATACTTTACAGTATACCTAAAAATTCCCGCAGAATCAATGATGTTTTTTTGTACATAAAACATTTCGACGTGTATTGTGCTGCCCAAAGAATCCTTGTAGTATGTAATGCATCTAGTCGCGAGGATTAATCCCCAACCAGCGATCAAAAATAATCGCCGCAGCAGAACGCACAGAAAGATGGTTAAAATCAGAAAAGCCCTCAACAGGCCCCAAAAGAAAATCACACCGATCGATTACGGACTGAGCTAGGCCTCGAGCGGTTCCAAAAATTACCACTACTGGTCTTTGTAAACACCATACTGCTTCTTGATCATGATACCCAAGGCTTTTTTCACTGTCATAGCTCTTTGCAGAGGTAGCCATCATCACAGGCTGCTTTCCCTGCTCGCTTTCAATGGCTGCCAGAGCCTCATCAAGGCTTGAGACTAATACAACTAATTGAAGAGCGATATGCCGTTGTGGATTATAATCAATGCCGACGGACGTATGCCAAAATTCAAGGAGTTTTCTGATAATCTTTTGCTGATCAAGCAATGGCGTTACAATAAAATATTTTTTTAGGCCATAGGTTCGAGCGGAGCGAGCAATATCATGAATATCAAGGGAGGTAACGGAACTAGTTCCCTCTCTTCCCCCTTCGAGCATCACCTGATCATGCATTAATATGGCATAATGTGGCGGAATAAACCGCGCAGCGAGTTCTTTATCTTCCTTCTTTATCACATGCTCTCTCAACCATGAAAAATGATGCACCACGGTGTTTTGTGCTGCTTGATCTCTTCGCCAACGAGCAATTTCTTTGTGGTTACCCGACCGTATAACCTTTGGCACAGTGTGCCCCTTCCATTCGATGGGTGCCGTAAATTCTGGATAATCTACAAAAGGGCCTGAGAATGACTCTTCTTCTACTGACTCGGCCTTCCCTACAACCCCAGGAATCAGGCGCAAGAGACCTTCAATGAACACCATGGCAGGAAGATCCCCTCCCATAAGGACATAATCCCCTATAGAAACGAGAAGGTCAGCATATTCCTGCTCTACTCGAGCATCCATGCCCTCATAGCGGGCAGGCAATAGCATAATATGTTGCACAGCATGTCGCTTAGCATCGTCTTCAGCAGGTGAATGGGAATCGTTTGCAGCTATTTGATCGGATCCATTGGCTTGCACAATGCCCGCTCCTTTGCCATCCTTAAGGAACTTTTTGCTTAATGTGGTGAGCAAACCCTGATCGAGCTTCTTACCCTGAGGTGAAAAAAAGATTTTAAAAGCAGGTCCCCATTCAGATTCCTTTTTAGCAATGGCCTTTTCTATAATTTCAGGCTTGATCAACATTCCTGCGCCATGCCCGAATGTAGGGCTATCGATACGTTCTTTTGCTGCAGTGTAAGAAAAAAGATTCTCAACTGAAAATGAAACATGCCCAGCAGCAACAGCTCTTTCTATAAGACTTGTACGCAAAAAAGGCTCATACAGAGCTGGAAATAAGGTAACAATAGATATACGCATTATTGAGCAACAGTATCTACCACTAGATCACAATGATGTGCTGGGTCAGGGATATTAATTAGAGCACGAAGAGCTTTAAAAGTTCTTCCCTCACGACCGATGATTTTGGCTAAATCACCGGGTGCCACCCGCACCTCAAAAATATCTTTTTCTGGCGTGCTCTTATGTGAAATGACAATCGCCTGAGAATTCTCAACTAATTTTTCAACACAGTACTGAAGTAATTTTTCTCTATCCATAGCAATCTTTTCTTAAAGGAGTTAGGCAGTAGCAGACTTGCCATGTAACTTTTGCAATTTCTTTACGGCATCGGTAACAACCGCACCCTTAGCTATCCATTCATTGATGCGATCATTATGGAACTGCACAATATCACCCGTAAGCGGATTGTAGGTCCCTAAAATGTCAAGAGCCTCACCATCTCTTTTTTTACGTGAATCGATTGCAACGATTCTATAGAGAGGAGCATGTATTTTACCGATACGCGCTAATCGTATTTTAACTGCCATAATATCCTTTCATGTATCTAAAAAAATTTGTTCTTACCCATCTTAGTGAACATTTTAACAAATTGCTGACTTTGCTCAAATCGTTGTAATAAATTGTTTACATCGGCCACTTCAACTCCAGCACCTGCGGCAACCCGCTTTTTACGCGATGCATCAAGCAGTTTAGGATATCTTCGTTCCTTGACCGTCATAGAACGAATGATAGCCTTAAATCTTTTCATTTCCTGTTCGCCCTTTTCAATCATCTCAGGAGTCATTGAAAGCGAGCCCATGCCAGGCAAATATTTCATAACCGATGAGAGCGAACCCAGCTTACCCATCATATCCATCTGCTGAGCAAAATCCTCAAGCGTCAATTTTCCCTGCATAAGTGATTTGGAAAGAGCCTCCTGCTCACTCTGTTTTATTTTTTGCTCTGCCTTTTCAATAAGCGTTTGGATATCGCCCATTCCCATGATACGACTCGCCATGCGCTCAGGCCTAAAAAGCTCAAGATCTCCTAATTTTTCACCAAGGCCTACAAAGAGTATCGGCTTTTTTAGTGCATACCGAAACGCGAATGCAACGCCTCCGCGCGTATCACTATCCATTTTAGTAAGCACCGCTCCCATAAAACCAACTTTTTCATCAAAAAGTTGCGCTAGCTTGAGCGATTCCTGTCCTGTCATGGCATCAATTACCAAAATTTTATATTTCGGCTTAAGACGCTCATCTATTTTTTTAAGCTCTTCAAGCATTGCATCATCAACATGCAAACGCCCCGCAGTATCAAGAAAGAGTAGATCACATTGTTCAGCTTGCGATTTTTTAAGAATGTCCTGCGCTGCAGCAACAGGATCAGTCAATGGTGAGCGATAAAAAAGAAAATTACCCTGTTTTGCAAGTATCTCAAGCTGATCAATAGCCGCCGGCCGATAAAAATCTACCGAAGCAACCATAATCCGCCGAGATTTTCCACGAGCCTTTGCCTGCTCTCGCACAAAAGAAGCCATTTTGGCAATCGTTGTTGTCTTACCCGATCCCTGCAATCCCATGACCATAATCACCGCAGGTATCTGAAAAGTAAAGGTAGTTTCAGTTGTTCCCCCTAAGAATTGGAGCAATTTATCATGAACCACTTTTAAAAGCATTTCAGAGGGGCGCAATGAAGCAGTTACTTTCTTGCCTACCGCTTCTGCTTTCACTTCCTGCGTAAACTGTTCAATAACCTCATAGGGTACATCGGCCTCTAAAAGAGCATCCCTCACTTTAGAGAGTGCTTCTTGCATATTGGCCTCAGTGAGCGTACTCTGCTCCTTTAAGCGAGAAAAAATAGATGAAAACTTCTGTGATAAAAAATCAAACATATCGCACGTTAAAAATGACATTTTTTCGCTTTTATAGTAGTATATCATAAAAATTACCTGGAGGAAAATTTGATGAAACCAGTTGAAATGCCAACGCTGACCCACCCAAAAACGCTCTTAGTGGCAATCCATACTCCATCGAATGTCACGAAGAATATTCAATCTTATTTTGAAGAATTCAAGAATCTCGTGGCCTCAAATGGGATCATCTATGATGAGGTGTATGAAACTCGTATTCGAGGCATTGATCCTGCCTATTTCCTTACTAAAGGTAAACTTGAAGAGGTTCTTGATCTGGTTACTAAACACCAGATTGAAGAAGTAATTATTTCAGAACCACTCAGCCCCCAACAAGAACGTAATCTAAGTGAACTTTTTCATTGTCGCGTTTTTGATCGCACCCAGCTCATTTTAGAAATTTTTGAAAAAGGCGCTCAATCGGCAGAAGGTAAAACACAGGTTGAGCTTGCTTTTCTAACGCATCGCAAATCGCGCCTTGCTGGTCGCGGCATTCATATGTCCCAACAAGGCGGTCGTATTGGTACACGTGGGCCAGGAGAAACAGCTAAAGAAAAGGAGATGCAGCATATTGAACGGAGAATGTTAAAGCTCAAAAAAGAGCTCGAGCAGTTAGAAAAAACCCGGGAAACTCAACGCAAGCGTCGCCTTGAGTCAGGCATTAAACAAATCTGTCTTATTGGTTATACCAATGCGGGAAAATCTTCCATTCTCAATGCACTCACCCACAGCCAGGTTCTTGCTGAGCATAAATTGTTTGCAACTTTAGATACTACAACCCGAGAGCTCTATATTGATGGCAAAAAAAAGGGACTTATCTCAGATACGGTCGGCTTCATTCAGCAGCTACCACACCATCTTATTGAAGCATTCAAGTCAACGCTTACTGAGCTCTTATATGCACATCTTTTGTTCCATGTAGTAGACATTGCTGATCCAAATTGGCAGTCCCATATTCAAGTGGTTATGGAAGTTCTCAAAGAGCTTGATGTTGATAAGCCTATGCTCTATGTATTTAATAAAGCGGATCTTATTCCAGATAAGGAAGTGCTGGAGCCGGCAGTTAAAAAATACCAGCCCCATGTATTTACTTCAGCAATTACACCAGGGGGGCTTGAACCCCTCATTGAGTTTTTAAGAACCTGGAAGCCAACCTAGGATTATTATTTCTTTTCTGGAGCAACCTCTTTGGGCTCTTTACGAGCCACTGTTTTGATATCAGCCAAGGTTTCTTCGAATTCTCTCTCGAATTTTTCTTTCTCAGCTTCCCACGTGCGCTTAGCCTGTAGAGCATAATGTTTCATATCGAATGGCAGTTGATCAATGAACTGATTCCAAGCTTCATTTTCATCACCCCAGTGACCATATATCAAATCTAAGGGTGTCAATTTCCGCTGATTCAGTTCTCTGAGCAAATTTTTATTCTTATGCACAAGAAATGCCCCAAAAACAGGCTTATTACGGATCACAGCCAGGTGAAGAGCATTATTGCCACCTTGTCCTACGGCAGCTAATAACTCAGTTATCTCAATGAAGTTTTTCCACTCTTCATTTTGATCCCCCCAAAGACCATGTATCAAATCTAAAGGCGTTAAGTTCTGCTTATTCTTTTCTGTAAGCCAATTTCTATTCTGATCTAAAAGAAATAGAGCGAAAAGAGGCTTAT
The DNA here is from genome assembly GCA_003174035.1 of Candidatus Babelota bacterium. GTDB lineage: Bacteria > Babelota > Babeliae > Babelales > Babelaceae > PRDV01. Next base: position 214 of record PRDV01000048.1, on the reverse strand, counting down.
TCTCCATTACAGCTACGTGAAGAGGATTATTTCCCCCTCCCACTGCAGTTAATAACTGCGTTATAATACCTGAATGAGAATTTTTAAAATTCTCTCGAAATGCCGCCTCTAAAGCCATTACGCCTTGATCATTACTAGCAAAAACATCTATTCCTTTGACTTTGAGAAGTTTAGCTACAAGAGGCCCGTTGCCTGTCCAAGCCGCCCATATAAG
>PRDV01000018.1 GCA_003174035.1 Candidatus Babelota bacterium | reverse complement strand
ACAGTAGAGAGCATTTTTAGAGACTACATTTTTTATATGGAGTATGTTATTCCACATAAGCTTGAAAAGAACGGGAAAATGAAAGAATTGGAACATTTCCAACAAGTTGTTTTGCCCTTTTATAAAAAATTTGAAGCATATCGTTCAGAGGGAAGCTTGTATCGCAATAAGGGCTATCCCGCTGCCGCGGAAAACGCCCTTGAATGCTTAAGAAAAAAAATTATGCTCAAGTTTAAGGAGGTTTATTATCCAACTGATGATTCAAAATCAGCTTCCTTATTTTTAAAAAACCTAACGATTATTTGGGTATATTACATCTTATGCACTATTCCTTGCCTGCATCTCACTAAAACTCAAGAATTTATTGATAGCATTATGCACGAAGATCATTCACAAATGGTTTCATGCCTTCAACATTCTCTAATCATGCGCCATGCTTTTTTAACTGATAATAAGTTTATCTTTGCAGTTGAAGAACAGATTTGTCCAATTGAAAATTTTCTCAAGCTTATAACTCTTAAGCGCATAACACAGAGCGATGGTAATATACTCTTAAGTGATCACTTTCAAGCACCAAAAGAAATGGATGTTTTTACCTTTCTGAGCACAAATATAAGTTTTATTCCTCTTTCACTTGCACATTTCTATCACGCAAAGTTAGGTTTATCGTTAACCGCTGGAGATAAAAAACTATGAGCTTTTTTGTCATAAGATATCACACCGCACACAATAAAATGAGGACGATCTTTCCCTGCATACTCTATGTATTTACGATAGCAGCACCTACTTTTTTTCTCATAAGCATGGAAAAATCACAAAAAAAAATTGGTCAAAATTTATCCCACTCGTTTTTGCGGTGGATGTTATGCTAAGAAAACAATACAACATTTCAAATGGTGCCCTAATGGTCAAGTTGCTCGTTATTGTTCCGCAGAATGCCAAAAATTAGAAAGGATCTACTATGTTACACTTTATAATGCTTTCCTTCTTGATAGTTTTATCAAATTTTTCCGTGTTAAGTATGGAAAAATCTCAACCAATCCTCATTAGAGTATTTCGCAGTTGCAGTGCCTGCACTAAAAAAGAAACAATCGAGCATCACAAATGGTGCACAGCATGTAAAGTGATCCGCTATTGCGCTAAAGAATGCCAAGAAAAAGATTGGGAACGGCACAAAAAAACATGCAAAAAAATTATTAAACGCATTAAAGAAATTCCTGAAACGCTAGAAAAAGAAGAACGCAAAAAACAGTTAGAAGCGATTCAACGTGAGTTTATTGAACTAGAAGAAGCATATATTGAAAAGCTGCAACAACCTTTTCATGCTTCCTTAGAAACTCTTACCTCTATCCGGAGTAAGGCGTTACCTATTTTTCCAGAGCAGCGCGCTGAGGTAGTAAAACAACTTAGTCTATATGGTAGGGCTTACACTGATTTTTTGCGGGAAAATTGTTACAGTGCATTAGCAAGAAACAATGATGATGAATTAGCAAAAAATATAGACCTCTATCTCATTACCTATTTACCCGAATTTCTGGATGAGTTTCCCCGCTTAGAACAAGGAACTGTGCAATTTGCTTTTAGACAATGGATTTTTTCGTTCGAATACTTTGGAAGTCGTATTCCGAAGGCTAAAATAGCGAATTATAATGAGCTCATGGAAACAAAGGGACTGGCTATGCTTAAAAAACTTGAAGCAAACAGAAAATTAGGAAGCCTATTTCGCAACAAAGGTTACCCGCTTTCAGTGAAAGAGGCTCTTGAATACTTACGAAAAGAAATTATGCTCAAATTTTTACGAACTGTTACCCCCGATTTTGGTCATTCCGAGTCTTCAGTTGGAGCAGATGTAATCATGATTTCAGTTTATTGTATTCTTTGCGCTGTTCCTTGCTTAAATCCTGCCAAAACGAGGGAATTGATTAAGGGAATCATGGAACAAGACCATACCACGATCCTCGATTGCCTTCAGCATGACACCATAATGCGACATGCATTCTTAACCGATAATCAATTTCTCGTCAGTGTAAACGATACTATTTGTCCTATAGAAGAGTTTGGGGAACAAATAAGTACCAATTTCATTCAGAAAAAGTGCGGCGATTTGAATTTGCCTCGTAAATTAGCACCACTCGGTAATGATGATCCATTTTATCACCTTATGGTGATGCCGCATCCCATACCCTATATGCTAGCAAAACTCTATTGCGAAAAATAATGAAAATGGCTGAACCAGAAGAAAATTGCCTCTGAAGAGCTAGGCTTTTGATTTCTAATGTTTTTGTCGATAGTATAAAATACAGACATGAAATCCATTAACATTAAGGAAATCTGCTATGAACAAATATATTATCGCACTCACTATGCTCTGCACTCTAGGATGCACCATTCCGCCTATTAATGCAGAAAAAGAAAAGAAGTCTTACGAAGTCCAGCATTTTTTAAGAGATAGTTTCTTCATCGCTGGTGGTGGCGCACTTATGGGATTTGCTGGCATTACGGCCGCAATCACCTATTTTGGCCATCATCAATTCGATGCTGTTAAAAAATCACAACAGAGCTTTCTTGATACCCTCTTGAGAGACGGTTACGACACCCAAAGACTCAATCTGCAGGGCAAACAAGCAGTTCAGCGCATTGTGGGGGGTTCAGTCTTAACTATTGTTACTGGCGCTCTCGGTTTTGTGTTACTCAAGCGGGGGTTGATAATATGTTAAAACATCGCTAACCAACAATTTTCTTGCATGCCAGAAGGGTCTTTCCTCTTCTGGTATTGTTAATCGATTTTAGATGTTCTACATTTCCTAACTTCATATGTTTCACAAGAGTTTATGATTTCTGGTATACTGTAACGCATAGTGTAAGCCCTTATACAAATACCAAAGCTCATGAACCCAGAACTATTTACTACCTCAGTACAAGAACTCATTAACAAAAGCATTGCGCTTGCGCAAGAAAATAAAAATCCAACCCTCCAGCCTTTGCATTTGCTGGCAGTTGGTCTTGATAACGAATTTTATGTTTCATTTTTCAAAGTACTCGGCATACATGTCCCTGAGCTTCATTCTTTGGTCGAGACTGAACTCTCAAAATTACCTTCTGTCGAAGGTGGCCAGTTGAGTAGTGATTACCAGCTTGAGGATTTTCTTAAGGACTGCCAAAAAGAGGCAGAACAACTAGGCGATACATACATAAGCCTTGAGCATCTGTTCTTGCAGTGGTGCACAACTTCCTATCTTCCAGCCTCAATCACTACTTTTTTTAAACGCTCAGGTGTAAATCGCACTACTATTCTCAGTCATATGCATACTATCCGTAAAGGAAAACCCGTGAAAGAAAAAAATGCTGAAAAGCAGTATCAAATGCTCGAAAAATATTGCCAAAATATTACTGACCAGGCGCGGCACGGAAAGCTTGACCCTGTCATCGGCCGCCATGAGGAAATACGGCGAGTTATTCAAATTCTGTCTCGTAGAACCAAAAATAATCCGGTATTAATTGGAGAGCCAGGGGTCGGAAAAACTGCTATTGTTGAGGGCATCGCGCAACGAATAGTAAATAACGATGTACCTGAGAGTCTAAAAAGTAATACTATTTACGCACTGGACCTCGGGCTTCTTATTGCTGGAGCAAAATATCAAGGTGAATTTGAGGAGCGGCTTAAGGGAGTACTGAAAGAAATTGAAGAAAGTTCCGAAACAATCATCCTGTTTATTGATGAGCTCCATATGCTCGTTGGCGCAGGTGCAACAGGCGGGGGTATGGATGCTTCTAACTTGTTAAAACCCGCCCTTGCCCGGGGCACACTCCATTGCATTGGGGCCACAACGGTAAAAGAGTATAAAAAGTATATAGAGAAAGATGCCGCGCTCGAACGCAGATTTCAAAAAGTGCTTGTGGAAGAGCCGTCAGTTGAAGATGCACTTTCCATATTACGGGGACTTAAAGAGAAATATGAACTACATCATGGCATTCATATAAAGGATCAAGCCCTCGTTAATGCAGTACTGCTTTCATCAAAATATATTCCCGATAGATTTTTGCCGGATAAAGCTATCGATTTAATTGATGAAGCAGCAGCAATGGTTAAAATGGCAATCGACTCCCAGCCTGCAGAACTTGATCAACTTGAACGAAAGATTCGCCAACTTGAAATTGAAAAAGTAGCGCTCAGCAAGGAAACCGATAATGATATGAGCAAAAAACGGCTCTCTGAATTGGAATCAGAATTGGCTGCGCTCAAAGAAAAGTTTCAAACATTGCTTAATCAATGGAAAGCGGAAAAAGCCCCACTTGATGCAATCAATAAACTTAAGGAACAGCTAGAGACCTCGCAACAACAGTTCATTCAAGCAGAGCGGGAAGGCGATTTTGCGCGAGCTTCAGAAATCAAATATGGCAAAGTCGCACAGCTTCAAAAGGAGCTTGAAAAAGAGCAGGAAAAACTCAAAGGACTTAAAACACACTTTCTTAAAGAAGAAGTGGATGAGACGGATGTTGCCAAAGTTCTTTCCCGCTGGACGGGCATTCCGGTTGAAAAATTACAAACCAGCGAGATGGAAAAACTCCTGCATATGCCTGAACTTCTCAAAAAAAGAGTAATTGGCCAGGAGGAAGCATTGGACGCTATCAGCCACGCCGTTCAGCTCCATCGTACAGGATTAACCGATCCTAATAAGCCTATCGGCTCATTTCTCTTTCTTGGGCCTACAGGCGTTGGTAAAACAGAGGTTGCAAAGACTCTTGCTGACTTTCTCTTTAATGATCCGAAAAAAATCATCCGCATTGATATGTCAGAATACATGGAAAAACATTCTATTGCACGACTTATTGGTGCTCCTCCAGGTTACGTTGGCTATGAAGAAGGTGGCCAACTTACTGAAGCGGTACGCAGAAATCCGTATAGCGTGGTGCTGTTTGATGAAATAGAAAAAGCGCATCCTGATGTATTCAATATTTTCCTGCAAATCCTTGATGAAGGTCATCTCACCGATGGGCAAGGAAGAACAGTATCATTCAAGAATTGCATACTTATTATGACCTCAAATATAGGGTCTCACATCATTCTTGACGCGCACGAGCTCACTGATAGTGTGAAAGCTGAGATTGAGAAACTCCTACATAAGCATTTTAGGCCTGAATTCTTAAATCGAATTGATGCGATCGTTTACTTTAGAATGCTTACCCATGAAGATGTCGTGCGCATTGCACAATTGCAGCTTCGTGAGCTCACTAAGCGACTTAAAGAACGATCCGTCGAGTTATCAGTCCCCCAAGAGGTACTTGATAAAATCGCTACACTTGGCTATGAAAAGGAGTTTGGCGCTCGACCACTAAAAAGAGCGATTCAGCAGTATATAACAGTGCCTATTTCACAGTATTTATTAAAGCATCCAGACGCTAAAAACATCTCTTTGGGGGTAAAAAATGATGCTATTGTTATCTTGTAAGAATTAAGAGCATTCAGCCAGTTGACAAATATAATTAAAATGCTATCCTAAATAAAGTGAACTCATGATTCGCTGAGTAATTCCGGAGCACACTACTGGAGAATATTTTCCTCGTGCTTCTTAGATAAAAGTAATAAGTAGTAAAAATAACCAGAGTAAAGGATATATACTATGAAATGGAAAGCAGGCTCGCTCGCCTTATTGATTTTGAGCACCGCATCAGTTACACAAGCTTCAGAAAAACCACAAATCAAAATTCAACAAAAAGAACCAGATGCAACGGTTCTACAAGATCCTGAAAAAAAACCGATTTTTCACCTATTTCCAACTCTTTTACATGAGCTTCAAGAAGATATCGTTAAGAAATTTATCTACGACTCCTTAGGTAACTGCAAATCAATAAAAGATTACGCATTCCTTTATTCTGCATTGTGGACAAATCATACATTCCAAGAATATGCTTTAAGAGCATTGCGGGAAATTTCAAGACTATCAGAAGTAGCGCACCCTGAATTGCGTTATAACTTTGAAATACTTAGATTACATGCGTTTTACACAGCAGCGACAACATCTATGAACTCAGAACAATGCACGGAACTATCCTGCACCTTACATCTTATGCCATTGGTATATTCTGCAGATAATGTAGAAATCCGGAAAAAAAAGAAGCTGCATTATCAAGCGATTAAAAAGTTAAGAGCTGAAAAGCCGGATATTCGTAAAATAGGGGCAATCCTCACTACGTATATCTTGACCGATGATGCAAAAATCGCTGATGCCAAAGTACGCTTTGCTTTGCTTAAGCGTGCTGAAGATGCCGGCCACTACTTGATGCTTACCCAACTCATACATAGATGTGCAGCGTTTTATGCAGCTCATAGTGACACAATGGATATAAATGAGGGTGACAGCAATAATGTTACCTTACTATTCTCTGCTTGTGAATACGGCTGTGAAACTGCGGTAGAAAAATTACTTTCCCTCAAAGCCATAGATGTTAATAAAGCAGCAGATAGTGGTGATACACCGCTTATCGCAGCATGCCAAGGGGCTTGTCATATGAAATCAGGTAACCCCAGAGGTATTAGAAACTGTGTAAAGTTACTTTTATCTCGTGCTGAAATTAAACTAAATGCGCCAGAATCCAACGCTGACATTACACCACTTATGTGGGCAGCTATGTCGGGTGATGTAGAGCTTGTACAAATTCTTTTAGATGACCCCAGAATTGAGGTAAATACGAAAGATTGTGTTGGTTGGACAGCTCTTATGGGCGCTATACAAAATAACCATGAGGCTATAATCGAATTATTATTGAGTCGTGAAGGCATTGACAGTGATGGCGCGCTTTTTGCTGCTACGCGGTTCGGCCGCCTAGAGATTATGAGGAAGCTTTGTAAAATACCCACGATAAAAGTAAACGCTCAAATAACTCATGATAAAACAGCCCTTATGGAGGCCCTCCATCATGATGATGGTTTAGAAAATGGTCGAGAATACGTGCTAAGACAATTTGCTCCTGAATGGTTTGAAGAGCGCTCTCACGCACGTGAAATGGTTCAGCTTCTTTTAACGTGCAAAAACATTGATTTCAATCTTCAGGACTTTGAGGGAAGCACCGCACTTATGTCAGCAGTCAGGAGCGGTGACGAGGAATTAGTGAAGTTAATTTTAGAACAAGAAGTCGACGTAAATATACAAGAACACCAATGGGGCCCAGGTGGACATACTGCATTACATGTAGCGGTACGCGAAGAACAAGATCGCATCGTAGAAATACTGCTTACTGCTCGCGACATTGACGTTAACCTCTTTGTTGAAGGTCCAGATTACGAGACTCCCCAAACAGCACTTATGATGGCTGTAGATGGGGGTAATATAGGCATTGTCAGATTACTACTTGCAAGCCGTGAAATCGATGTAAATATCTCTCGCGATGGCCAGAATGCTCTCAGCATTGCAAAGGCAAAAGGTCATCATGCAATTATTGCTCTTCTGATTGCAGCGGGCGCAACTATGCCCCAAGAAGAGGCTGCACAGGATGAAGAAGGTGATGATCAATAACTGAAAAAGATAGTGCTATTTTAAACTAGTAAACTACTCGAGGTCTACCTGTGCAATGGAAAATAACCACCGCTGCCCTACTAATGCTGGGAATAACATTCACACGAGCATCAGAAAAACAACTAGCAAGTGAACTATCGCCTAATCTCGGATCAAACAATTCATTTGAATTATTTGTTGATATGCCTCATGAATTACAAGAGGTCGTTGTTAAGCAATTTGTGCGGGATTCTTTGGTTGAAGCTAAAAAACTGATTGATTATCTTCGTCTGTATAACTCGTTATGGACGAGCAAAGTAATCAAGAAGTATGTAATGAATGCTTTGAAAGATATTTCCCAACTTTCAGAAATAGCCTATCCTGAATTACGCTATAATTTTGAGATACTAAGACTGTATGCATTTTATGCCATAGAGCAAACAAAATTATCCCATTATCCCACCGCTCTTAAAAAAGACTTAGCCTTTAGCTTACATCTTCTGCCAGAAAATTTTTCCATAGCCGATGAACGCATGAGGGAGAGAAAAAAACTATATTATCAGGCACTCGTTAAAAAAAAGACGCAAGAAATTGCTTTAGGGGTGAGGGGATTCACGTCCATGTGGTCTGCAGATCCGCTTCATGCCGACACATTCCCCGCAATCGGAAAAATTTTGATGAATTACATCAAGGGTGAAGACATACTAGATGATGAAAAAGCCCCTAGTTTCTTAGATTTAGCCGAAAGGCACGGGCATTATCGCATGGTTGCGCAGCTTATACATAAGCGAGCACCATTTTGCACGAAAAACACCGTGCATTTGAATGGCGGTTACAAACTTGATATGCTTTTCCGGGCCTGTAAGTATGGCTGCGACAGTGCGCTAGCCAAATTGCTTACCATTGACGCTATTAACATTAATAGGAAAACTGATGGGTATTACGTTACACCACTCATGATGGCCTGCCAAAGTGCCTGCGTAGGGCAATCCGAAAATCCACTAGGTTTAAGAAAATGCGTACAATTGCTCTTAGGCCGTCCTGAAATTCTCGTAAATAGCGCCGATGTTGATGGGCGCACGGCCCTTATATATGCTGCTTTATCAAATGATAAAGAGCTTGTACAGATTTTATTGGGAACGCCTGGCATTAACGTTAATGCACGTGATAGAGACGGCTGGACACCTCTTATGGCGGCCATACTGAATGATAACTTAGGTATAATTTTGGCATTATTAGACCATCCAGACATTGATACCGATGGCGCATTAATTGCCGCAGCACGCTATAGGCGACTTGACAGTATGGACATACTTTGTCAAATACCAACTATTAACGTAAATGCTCAAATCCGCTGCGGAAGTACGGCACTTATAGAAGTAGTTTATAACTACAACCCTGATAAAATGTACTTCCCTGATGAAGACTTCCAGAACGGCCTTAAACCCATTTCTCCTGGGTTCAAACAGGGAAAGCCATGCAAGAATGAGATGCTCAGTTTACTTTTCGGTTTCAAAAACCTTGACGCTAATATTCGAGACCAGGTTGGGAATACCGCACTTATGGCAGCTATTGATCAGTTAGATGTAGGGTTAGTAGAAGCATTGTTAGCAGTAAAAGGCATTGATGTCAATATACGGCGCCAGCCCGTAAAGCAAGATGGCCAACATTTTTATGCACCCGCATTATTCCTCGCACTTAGAAAGGGCAAAGCTGGCATTCGCATACTTCGCCTGTTGCTTTCTAATCCAACTATCGATGTAAATATACTTGTTCATGATTCTGACATATCCGGCGACCGATTTAATTTCCCTCATACAGCACTTATGGAGGCAGTAAAACTGGGCAACCAAGAAATAGTACGATTACTACTTGCAGCAGATGGTATTAAGGTAAATGCTACTTATCATGGCCAAAACGCCCTTAGTATTGCAGCATCAACTAACAACCGTCGTGAAATCTACATCGATCTGCTAGCAGCTGGGGCAAAATTGCCAGAATAAGAATCGCTGAGTTATGCGTTGAAGACAATGAGCAAAACAGGCTCTTTGGTGATCCATGGTCTTCTCCTATCGATCTTTCACATAGTCCAGACATGAATCTTCTTTGTATGATAGGTAACCAGTTCATTGGAAATTTTCTCATCCCAAGATTTACCAGTAGTACGATCAAAAATGAGCAAATGTCCTTCATCCCCACCAGCACAATCCATGTATTCAGCAGTTTGTTCGAGTCCTTTTGAAAGAGTATCTTCTCCATATTTGATTTTCAATTCTATAACAATTCTTTGCTCTTTCCAAAGCAGAAATAAATCAAGTCTCTTGCGACCCACCGCATACTCTCGATGAATGCGCCCTCCTCCATTCACCACTTTTTGCAAAAAAGCCATAAGCAACAAGTGAGGAAAAGATTCCGTATAAGCAACTTTTGCACTAAATGAAGCAGAATGCTCCCTGAAAAATTGCGTAAATGATTCCATAAGTTTAGTCACGAGAAGTTTCCCGTTGCTATCAACGTAGGAAACGCTATGTTCTCGGATTAATCCTTGCATAACATTGGTTAAGGCACGTGGGATTACTTGCTGATAGATTGGATTTGCAATTTCCCAGCTATCCGGACTAATTAACCCTAAATCTCGAACATACTGAATATCATCAGGATCAAATGACGCTGGCTCAGAACCACTAAGAATAGCATCAATGACACCTCGTACACGAGGATCGTGTAGCCGTTCAATCAGAGCATCAATATGGGTATCTTGCCGAAAAATCAGCTGTTCTTTTGCTTTTTCAAAAATCTCCTTGCCAATTTCGATTGAACGATCTGTTACATCTCTAAAACATGCCTGGTACGCGAGTGCATTCACGAGCCATGGCTGTCCTTGTGTAACATAGTATGCATAATCAATCGCTTCATCAGTAAACTTCTGTCCCGTTGCTTGCGTATGTTGCTCATAAAGTTGCTGAATTTGCTCTCGGGTAAAGTTTGTAATTATCAACGATTCGGCAACTATATTGAATGGGCTGAGTAGAACATTCTTTTCCATTTCATCAGCACTTTGCATTTTATAGTCGCGTAAATTTCTCACCCCAATTAAGCATACAGTTTGAGGGAATGAGCCTGGTCGAGCGGGGTACCCTGTTCTTAACTGTTTCAAAAAAAAGATTAGTGACTTTTCAACGAGCCCATCTATTTCGTCAAAGAAAAGCACCAATGGCTTTCGATTACTGCTAGCCCACAACCGTAAAAACCGGTATAAAGAATTTTCTTCAACCGGTTTCTGCTCTAGAGCTTCTC